>NZ_JBHYZV010000078.1:0-19331 GCF_042753905.1 Streptomyces sp. NPDC059248
ACTTTTGGCACGCTGTTGAGTTCTCAAGGAACGGACGCTTCCTTCAGGCCCTTTTCACCAGGCCCTCCGGGCTTTCCCTTCGGTCTTGCGTTTCCGACTCTATCAGATCCTTTCGGGCCTGATTCCCGGTCGAAACTCGGGTTTTGTCTTTCCGGCCTCTCGGCCGTTCCGACGAGTGAGACTTTAGCGGAATCTTTTCCCCGACGCTAATCGGGTCTGCGTCCTGTTCGGGCGCGGATTCCTCATTCCGAAAAGGCACGTCCGAAAGCGGACGGCAGAGACTGCCGTTCGTTCATCGGTGTGGTCTTGCGGAATGGCTGCCCGGGGACCAACCTCGCGGTCGGCGCTCACGTCGGGCAACTCGGAGAACACTACGGAACGGTCGCGCCCACTGTCAACTCGGGGGCCAGTGCCCTACGCTCCTCCCCATGACAACGCGTACGCGCTACCAGCAGTGGCGGGCCGCCTGACGGCGGCCGGCACACTCAGCGCGTACTCGACGGCCGCCGCTTCGGCGGCCGTTGTCGTTTCTCCCCCTCCGGGAGCCGGGCCGCCGACAGCGGGGTCCCGACGGACTAAGGAGAGGGGAAGCGGACATGACGCGGATCTTCAGTGGGGTGAAACCCACAGGGCATCTGACGCTGGGCAACTACCTGGGTGCGGTGCGTCGCTGGGTCGACGTCGACCAGCACCGGGCGGACTCCCTGTTCTGTGTGGTGGATCTGCACGCGCTGACCGTGGAGCACGATCCGGCGCGCGTGCGCAGGCTCAGCCGGCAGGCGGCGACGCTGCTGCTGGCGGCCGGGCTGGATCCGGAGCGGTGCACGGTCTTCGTACAGAGCCATGTGGAGGAGCACACCCGGCTCTCGTATCTGCTGGAGTGCACGGCCTCGGACGGTGAGCTGCGGCGGATGATCCAGTACAAGGAGAAGAGCGCCCTGGCCCGGCGGAGCGGGGAGAGCGTACGGCTGTCGCTGCTGACGTATCCCGTACTGATGGCGGCGGACATCCTCGTCTATGGGACCGACGAGGTGCCGGTGGGGGACGACCAGGCGCAGCATGTGGAGCTGACCCGGGATCTGGCGGTGCGGTTCAACCAGCGGTACGGGCATACGTTCACCGTGCCGAAGGCGACGCATCCGAAGGTCGCGGCTCGGATCATGGATCTTCAGGACCCGCTGTCGAAGATGGGGAAGTCGCACGAGTCGGGCGCGGGGATCGTCTATCTGCTGGACGACCCGGATCAGGTGCGGCGGAAGGTCATGCGCGCCGTGACGGACAGCGGGACCTCGGTCGTCTACGACCGGGAGGTGTCCCCGGGGGTGGCGAATCTGCTGGAGATCCTCGCCGCCTGTTCGGACGGGAACCCGGAGGAGCTGGCCGGTGTATATGAGTCGTACGGGGCGCTGAAGCGGGCCGTGGCGGACGCGGTGGTGGAGCTGCTGCGGCCGGTGCGGGAACGGCACGCGGAGCTGGCGGCGAACGCGGGATATGTCGAGGAGGTGTTGCGGAAGGGGGCCGGCCGGGCCAGAGGACTGGCCCGGCCGAGGGTGGACGCGGCGTATGCCGCGATCGGACTACTGACGGCGTAGTCCGTAGTCGGGGCGGGGTCCGTGCGGGAGGTCAGCCGTTGCCGGAGGCGAGGGCGCGGCTGCGGTCGCGCGCGGCTTCGATGGCGGCGATCAGGGCGGCACGGACTCCGTGATTCTCCAGCTCACGGATGGCGCTGATGGTGGTGCCCGCGGGAGAGGTGACGGCTTCCCGGAGTTTGACGGGGTGCTCGCCACTGTCGCGGAGCATCACGGCGGCGCCGATGGCGGCCTGGACGATGAGGTCGTGGGCCTGGGCGCGGGGCAGGCCCAGGAGGATGCCCGCGTCGGTCATGGCCTCGACCAGGAAGTAGAAGTACGCGGGGCCGGAGCCGGAGAGTGCGGTGGCGGCGTCCTGCTGGGACTCGGGGACGCGGAGTGTCTTGCCGACGCTGCCGAAGATCTCCTCGGTGTGGGCGAGGTGCGCGGCGGTGGCGTGGTGGCCGCCCGAGATGACGGACATGCCTTCGTCGACGAGGACGGGGGTGTTGGGCATGACGCGGATGACGGGGGTGCCGGTGGTCAGGCGTTCCTCGATGAAGGAGGTGGGGATTCCGGCGGCGGCGCTGATGATCAGGCGATCGGAGGTGATGTGCGGGGCGAGCTGGTCGAGGAGGGCGCCCATGTCCTGGGGCTTGACGGCCAGGATCAGGGTGTCGGCGCGCTTGGCGGCGTCGGCGTTGGTGACGGGTTCGACGCCGTAGCGGTCGCGGAGTTCCTCGGCGCGGTCGGTGCGGCGGGTGGTGACCAGGAGGTCGGCCGGTCGCCAGCCCGCGCGGATCATTCCGCTGAGAAGGGCCTCGCCGATCTTGCCTGTGCCGAGGACTGCGACTGTCTGGGTCATGGCTCTGTGCACCTCGCCGCTGGGGGGTTGTGGCCCCATCCTCGCACCAGTGGCCCGGTGGCCAGGTGGCCGTGGTGGGGCGGAGCACGGAGGCGGAGTGCTCCGGGTTCCGGCGGGCGTACCCGTGGCGCCGGGGCGGGTCGGGCGCCACGGGTACGCCCGGGGTCAGCTCAGGCCGGGGATGAGGGGGATGATCCCCGGGCGGCGGCGGGCCAGGTGGAGCAGACGGATCGTGGAGAGGAGGACCTGTTCCTTGAAGCGGGCGGCCGGGCGGCCGGTGAGGGCGTGGGCACGCGGGGAGTCGTCCGCGCGGACGAACTGGACCAGTCCGTCGCGGCGGCCGAGGCTGACGCACTGGAAGACATAGCCGAACCGCAGCGGCCGGGGTTCCCCGCCCCGGATGCCGGCGACGATCGTGGCTGCGGCGCGGGAGCCCGCGGGCAGGGCGGCGGCACAGCCCATACGGAGGGCGCCCGCGGCGTCGGAGTGGGCGCCCGCCGCGTCGCCGACGGCGCAGATCTCGGGGTGGCTGACCGAACGGAGGGTGGCGTCGACGGCGATCCGGCCGGTGGTGGCGTCGAGGGCGAGGCCCGCGGCGGAGGCGAGACCGGTGTTCGGGATCATCGACGCCGACCAGACGACGGCGTCGGCGTCCACCGCGTCGGGTCGTGTGACCTCGGTGCCCTCCTCGATCCGGACGCCGAGCCCCGCGAGCACGGTACGGACATGGTCCCGGCCGCGGGCGGAGTGCCCGGCGGCGACGGGGCCGGAGGAGAGGAGGCGTACGGACCACTCGGGGTAGGTCTCGGCGAGTTCGGCGGCCAGCTCGATACCGGTGAGGCCGCCGCCGACGACGGCGACCGATCCCCTTCCGGTTCGCGCTCCCGCGAGCAGCCGGTGGCGCAGCGCGGCGGCGGTCTCGGCGGTGTAGACACGGGTCTCGGATTCGGGGTGCTGCCGCGCGTTGTCGTACTTCTCCTTCTCCTTCTCCGCAGTCTCCGTCGTCTCCGTGGCCGGGGAAGGCGTGGGGCCGGGGGCCGGGATGCCGGTGCGGCTGCCGAGGGCGTAGACGAGATGGTCGTATCGGATCAGCCGGCCGTCGTCCGTGGTGACGGTCCGGCCGGCCGGGTCGAGGGCGACGGCCCGCCGGGCGGTGTGCCGGACGCCGGTACCGCGCAGCAGGTCGGCCAGGGGGTGGGTGATATCGGTACGGGCGGCGGCCAGTTCGTGGAGGCGGACGCGTTCGGTGAAGCGGTCACCGGGGTCGACGAGGGTGACCCGGGCGTGCGGGGCGAGCCGGAGGGTGGCCATCAGCCCGCCGTACCCCGCGCCGATGACGGTGACCTCGGGCCGGTGCGGGGTACGGGCCGGGCGCTGCTGCGTTGTGGTCGTCATACGGGGGTGACGACGGCGGGCCCGCGGTTGTGACGTGAGGGTGATCACGTCCCGCGCGGTCCGGTGGTCCGGCCCGTCAGAGCGCGCCGTGGAGGGCGGTGGGATCGAGGTGGGCCAGTTTGGCCGGGTTGAGGGTGCAGTCGATGCGGGTGACGAGGCCCTCGTGGACGGTGAAGGCGTACACCGCGCACCAGTGGTTCCCGGCGTCCTCCGTGTCCTCGGCGATATCGGTGGCGACGAGTCCGGGCGCGCCGTTGACGTCGTGGAGCGCGAGCCGCGTCCGGCCGGGGACGAACCGGCTCAGCACATGGCCGATGAACTGGGTGACCTTGTCGCGCCCCACGACGGGGACCCTGGCCACGCCGACCATGCCGCCGCCGTCCGAGCGCCACACCACCTGGGGGTCGAGGACCTTCATCAGACCTTCCAGGTCCCCGCCGCCGACGGCGGCGAGGAAGGCGTCGACGGTGCGCCGGTGCTCGGCGCGGTCGACGGTACGGCGCGGGGCCTCGGCCCGTACCCGGCGGCGGGCGCGGGAGGCGAGCTGCCGTACCGAGTCGGGGGTACGGCCCACCACGTCCGCGATCTCCGCGAACGGCACCGCGAAGACGTCGTGGAGGACGAGGGCGGTCCGCTCGGCGGGGGTGAGCCGTTCGAGGACTGTGAGGAGGGCGGTGCCCACGGACTCGTCGAGCGTGACCCGCTCCTCGGGACCTGCCGCGGTGACCACGGGCTCCGGCAGCCAGGGGCCGACGTACGACTCGCGCCGGGCGCGGGCCGAGGTGAGCTGGTCGTAACAGATCCGGCTGACCACGGCCGTCAGATATCCGGCGGGGTTGTCGGCACGGTCCGCCGGCAGGCGCTGCCAGCGCAGCCAGGCGTCCTGGAGGGCGTCGTCGGCGTCCGCGACCGAGCCGGTGATGCGGTAGGCGATGCCCCAGAGGCGTTCGCGCTGCTTCTCGAACTCGGCCGGCTCGGCCATCTCTCCTCGGTCCTTCGCCGTCGGTACGGAGGTCGTTACGGGGGTCGTTACGGGGGTCGTTACGGGGGTCGTTACGGGGGTCGTTACGGGGTGCTCGCGGAGTGCGGCCTACACAGTAGACGGGGTGCCGGGTCCGGTGGCGGCGGCCTGCGTGGTGACCGTCAGCTCGACGGTGTACGCCTCCGTGACCGTCCCGTCGGGGAAGACCTTCAGCAGCTCCGTCCGTTCCCGCGCCAGCAGTTCGGCGGAGGTCTCCGGCGGGAGGGTGAGGAGGAGGGAGTGGCTGCCGATGTTCGCGAGATGAGTGTCGACCGGTACGGGGCGGGTCCACGGGACCCGGCGCTCCACGACCCGGCCGGGCCAGTCGGCTGGCAGGGCGCGGACCGGGCCCGGTGAGCCGTGGGTCCACTCCGGGATCCACCGCCGGAAGCGGTCGCTCTGGGCGGCGAGCCACGGGACCGTCTCGTCGGCGACGTTCCACCACAGCGCGAGCGCGCCGCCGGGCCGCAGGACCCGGGCGGCTTCGGGGAGGGAGCGGGCGGGGTCCGTCCAGTGCCACGCCTGGGCGTAGGTGATCAGGTCGGCGCTGTCGGCGGCGAGCGGGAGGGCGTCGCCGACGCCCCGTACCAGCGGGATGTCCGGATGCGTACGGCGGAGTTCGCCCGCCATGCCCGCGCCCGGCTCCACGGCGACGACCCGGGCGCCTCGGCGGGCGAGCAGTCCGCTGGAGATGCCGGTGCCCGCGCCGACGTCGACGACGTCCGCGCCGCGCAGCCGCCGGCCGGACAGGTCCTCGACGGCGTCGAACAGCGCGTCCGGGTAGCCGGGGCGGGCGGCGGCGTACTGGGCGGCGGCGCTGTCGAACGACCGCGCGCGGGGTGACCCGGCCAGCGCGCCGGGGCGATGCTCTGCGCTCATGGGGATGATCCTGACCCGTGGCGGTGACGTCTACGCCTCCGGGGGCGGTCCGTTCCGGGGCGGCCGTGTCGCGTCCGCGGGTGATCGGTGGTTGTTCGCGCAGTTCCGCCGCCTGTGCCTTCGGCAAGGGGAGGCCCGGGAAACCGGCCTATCGTCGACGACCGTCGCCGACCGCGGGCCGTGAATGGCTTGTCGCGCAGTTCCTCGCGCCCCTGGAAACCTCCGCTGGGCGCGCCCCGCGGGGGGCAGGGTCAGCGGGGGCGGCGTTTGGAGGGGTTGCCCGTGCGGGTGCGGCGGCGTTTGTCGAACTGGGTGCGGGCCGTCTCGTACTCACGGCGGTACAGCGCCTCGCCCGGTGCCTCCTTCAGGGCACGGAGGGACCACGCCAGCAGGACGCCCACGAAGCCGACCGTGCGGACGCTCCGGAGCGCGTCCGGGGTCGCCGCGCCGGTCGGGCGGCGGGTGAAGCCCTCCCAGGTCTTGCGGAAGGCGATCGCGCTGCACACCGCGAACATCACGATGACCATGGCGTTGAGGATGCCGCCGACCTCGGCGATCGTCAGGCCCTCGTACCCCAGGCGCAGGGCGAACCCGCCGAGCGCGGCCGCGGCCAGGGCGCCGGCCGCGACGCCCGCGCGGCGCAGCCCGTACCCCCCGTCGTGGTCGACCCAGGTGGTGCCGAAGAAGCGGATGGGCTCGGGCCGCGGCCCCTCCGGGGTCCGGCCTTCGGTGTTCTGCTGCTCGCTCACGGGTCGATTATCCCCGCCGCCGTCCCCGCCGCCGCGGGGGGCGTCAGCAGCGGATGGCCACATAGCCGTCGCTGCCGGTGCGGACGTACGCGTCGGAGACGAACTCGCCGTTGCCGATGTTGTCCCAGATCCGGGATGTTCCGTAGGGGCCGTTGATCGCCTGTCCCGGCTTCTGGCAGAAGATCGGGACGCGCGAGCCCACGGGCAGCGTGCGGATCAGGTCGTACTGGGTGCCGGGACCCATTCGTACGTGGAGCGCGACGCCCGGCGCGACCGGGTAGTAGCGGACGGCGGCGGTGACCTCGGCCGAGGCGATGTCCCCGAGCTCGACCGACGCCGAGACCGACGCCGAGAGCGCCACTGCCTCGGACTCGGTGGCCTCCGGCGCGGGCGGAACGTCTGTTTCCGGACGTGCTCCGTCGATTGACATGTAAATCTCCCCCGTTGGTGTATCTGCGTAGAGGTACGGTACGCCGCGCCCCGACCGGCAACCACCCCCGGTGTCGTACTCACCATCGACTAGGCTCCGAGGTTCGCGCGCGCGCACGATCGATCATCGGGGGTGGGGATGCCACCGCTGCGCAGCACCGGTCAGGCGTCGGGATCCGGGCAGCCGGAGTACGCGGGCCAGTACCGGCTCGAAGCCTGTCTCGGGAACGGCGGTATGGGTGTCGTGCATCTCGCGACATCCGCTTCGGGACTGCGGCTCGCCGTGAAGGTCATCCATGCGGAACACGCCACGGACCCCGAGTTCAGGGCGCGTTTCCGCCAGGAGGTGGCCGCCGCCAGACGGGTCAGCGGGGCGTTCACCGCCTCCGTCGTCGACGCCGACCCGGATGCCGCGCGCCCTTGGATGGCGACCCTCTTCATCGAAGGACCGACCCTTGCCGAACGGGTCAAGCGGAACGGCCCGATGGAGCCCGAGGAGGTTCGCAGGGCGGGCGCCGGGCTGGCCGAGGCGCTGCGCGACATCCACCGGGCGGGCGTGGTGCACCGCGATCTCAAGCCGAGCAATGTGCTGCTCGGGGCGGACGGCCCGAAGGTCATCGACTTCGGGATCTCCCGGCCGGCCGACAGCGATCTGCGCACCGAGACCGGGAAGCTGATCGGTACACCGCCGTTCATGGCGCCCGAGCAGTTCCAGCGGCCCCGGGAGGTGGGTCCCGCGGCGGACGTCTTCGCCATGGGATCGGTGCTGGCATACGCCCTGACCGGGCGTGGTCCGTTCGACTCCGACAGTCCGTACATCGTGGCCTACCAGGTCGTCCATGACGAGCCCGATCTGACGGGGGTGCCGCCGGGGCTCGTACCGCTGATCCTGCGCTGTCTGGCGAAGGACCCGGCGGAGCGTCCTTCGCCGTACGAGTTGATGGTGGCGCTGCGGCAGGCGTCGCCGTCGGCTTCGTACGACACCCAGGCGTACGTCCCGGTGCCCAGGACGCCGGATCCGCGCGAGAACGTGCCGGGGATGTCCAGTCTGCCGCCGAGTGTCGTACCGGGCCCCGAGGACCGCGCGGAAGACATAAGCGGAACCTCCGGCGGAGACGCGGGCACAGGCGCAGGCGCAGGAGGCCGGGGGAAGAGCGCGCGGCGGCGCTGGGCGGTGGCGGCCGTCGCGGCCGTCGTCCTGGTGACCGCCGGGATCGTCGCGATCCGGGCCGGCGACGACACATCGGGGGCCTCGTCGTCCGCCGGGACCCGGGCGGGGACCGGGACCGGGACGGGCTCCGGCGGGGCGCACGGAGTCGAGGCGTGGAGCGTACGGCTGGGGAAGGCGCGCGGGGAGGAACGTACGCCCGCGTGTACCCACGCGGGCGCGGCGGACGCGCTCTACTGCGCCGCCCCCGGGGTGACCGCCGCCCGGCTCGACCCGGTGACCGGCCGCCGGTTGTGGTCCCGGCCCGCGGGCGAAGGCGCCGCGTCGGACGTCGGGCCGCGGGCCCCGGTGTTCGCGGGCGGGCTGGTGCAGATCCGCCCCGTCGGCGGCGAGCCGGTGAGGGCGCTGGACCCGGCGACGGGCGAGCCCCGGTGGTCGGCGCCGATGGCCGGGTATTCGGGGGTGCGGTACGCGGGTGACCTGGTCCTGCTGGTCAGGGACGACGGCCGGATCCTGGCCCTGGACGCCGGCACCGGCGCCGAGCGGTGGCGGGCCCGGCACGGTTCGGGCGGCGCGGAGTGGATCGCCGGGGGCGGTGCCGTGTACGCGGTGGACCCGGCGGCCGGCGGAGACACGACGGAGATCCACGCGGTCGACCCGGCGACCGGACGGCTGCTGTGGCGGGAGCGGTTGGAGGGGGCGCTGCGGCCGGTGGGGTTCTCGGGCGGCGCGCTCCATCTGATCGCCACGGACGCGAGCGGGAGTACGGACGCGGTCGTCCGGCTGACGGTCGCGGACGCGGCGCGGGCGCGCGTGGTCCGCCGGATCGCCCTGGACGCGCCGGTTCCGCAGGCGCAGGCGGTGATCTCCCGCGGGGTGATGTACGTCGGCGGGGCGGGCGGATCCCTGGTGGCGGTACGGGTGTCCGCGGGGCAGGGCGGGGCCGGGAAGCCGGGGCAGCTGTGGCGTCTGGAGACCGGGGCGACCCAGCTGTCCCGGCCCGTCGCGGGCGCGTCGGCGGTCTTCGTCACGGCCGGGGACGGACGGCTGCTGGCGGTCGACGCGGCGCGCGGACGGCTGGCCGGTCAGACGGATCCCCGGATGGACGGCGGGGCGCGGACGTACACCTCGTTCCTGCCCGCCCCGGCCGCCACCGGCGATCGGGTGTTCGGTACGGCCCCGGACGGCTCGGTCTTCTCGGTGGCGGCGGCGGATCCGGGCGGCTGGTAACCGGGGGCCGGGGCGCGAGGCACGGGCACGGCGGGCCCAGGCGTGGGCGCGGGGGCGACGGCAACCGGACTCCGGGCGGGCGGTCCGGGACGTGCGAAGGCCGGGCCCGCCAACCGGACCCGGCCTTCGTACGTATCGCGTCAGCCCAGCCGGGAGACGTCCCGCACCGCGCCCTTGTCGGCGCTCGTCGCCATCGCGCCGTACGCCCGCAGCGCCGCCGACACCTTCCGCTCGCGCGACTTGGGCGCGTACCGGCCGCCCAGCGCCTCGCGGCGGGCCGTCAGCTCCTCCTCCGGGACGAGCAGCTCGATCGAGCGCCCGGGGATGTCGATCCTGATCCGGTCGCCGTCCTCGACCAGGGCGATCGTGCCGCCGGACGCGGCCTCTGGGGATGCGTGGCCGATGGACAGGCCCGACGTACCGCCGGAGAAGCGGCCGTCGGTGACCAGCGCGCACGACTTGCCCAGACCCCGGCCCTTGAGGAAGGACGTCGGGTAGAGCATCTCCTGCATACCAGGGCCGCCCTTGGGGCCCTCGTACCGGATGACGACGACGTCGCCCTCCTTGATCTCCTTGCGGAGGATCTTGTCGACGGCCTCGTCCTGCGACTCGCAGACCACGGCCGGGCCCTCGAAGGTCCAGATCGACTCGTCGACGCCCGCGGTCTTCACCACGCACCCGTCGACCGCGAGGTTGCCCTTGAGCACGGCCAGGCCGCCGTCCTTGCTGTACGCGTGGGCGGCGTCGCGGATGCAGCCGTCGGCGGCGTCGGTGTCGAGCGTGTCCCACCGCTCGGACTGGGAGAACGCCTCGGCGGAGCGGACACAGCCGGGCGCCGCGTGCCACAGCTCGACCGCCTCGGCGGACGCGGTGCCGCCGCGAATGTCCCAGGTGCCGAGCCACTCCTTGACGGAGGGCGAGTGGACGGTGTGGACGTCCTCGTCGAGCAGCCCGGCGCGGTACAGCTCGCCGAGGATGGCGGGGATACCGCCGGCCCGGTGGACGTCCTCCATGTAGTACGTGCCCTGGGGCGCGACGTTCGGCGCGACCTTCGCGAGACAGGGGACGCGGCGCGAGACGGCGTCGATGTCGTCGAGCCCGTAGTCCAGCTCGGCCTCCTGGGCGGCGGCCAGCAGATGCAGGATCGTGTTGGTGGAGCCGCCCATGGCGATGTCGAGGGCCATGGCGTTGTCGAAGGCCGCGCGGGTGGCGATGTTCCGGGGCAGGACGGTGTCGTCGTCGCCCTCGTAGTAGCGCTTGGTGATCTCGACGACCGTACGGCCCGCGTTCTCGTACAGCGCGCGGCGGGCGGTGTGGGTGGCGAGCACGGAGCCGTTGCCGGGGAGGGAGAGGCCCATGGCCTCGGTCAGGCAGTTCATCGAGTTGGCGGTGAACATGCCGGAACAGGAACCGCAGGTCGGGCAGGCGTTCTCCTCGATCCGCAGCACGTCCTCGTCGGAGACGGTCTCGTCCACGGCGTCGACGATCGCGTTGATCAGGTCGAGTTTCCGGACGGTGCCGTCGACGAGGGTCGCCCGGCCCGCCTCCATGGGGCCGCCGGAGACGAAGACGGTGGGGATGTTCAGCCGCAGGGCCGCGTTGAGCATGCCCGGGGTGATCTTGTCGCAGTTGGAGATGCAGATCAGGGCGTCGGCGCAGTGCGCCTCCACCATGTACTCGACACTGTCCGCGATCAGATCGCGGGAGGGCAGGGAGTACAGCATTCCGCCGTGGCCCATGGCGATGCCGTCGTCGACGGCGATGGTGTTGAACTCGCGCGGGATCGCCCCCGCCGCCTTGATCGCCTCACTGACGATCCGGCCGACCGGCTGGAGGTGGGTATGCCCGGGGACGAACTCGGTGAACGAGTTCGCGACGGCGATGACGGGCTTGCCGATGTCCGCGCTCGCTACGCCCGAGGCGCGCATCAGGGCGCGGGCGCCCGCCATATTGCGGCCGTGGGTGACTGTGCGGGACCTCAGCTCGGGCATCGTCGCTCTCGCTCCTCGATAGGTCGGTCGATAGGCCACAAGGGTACGCCCGCCCTCCAAGATCTGGACATTCCGTCCGCGATACGAAATCAGGAACGGAACAGGAACGGAACAGAAGTGGAATCAGGGGCGGAATCGGGAGCGGAGAGGACGTGCCGTCGTCCTCATGCGCGGCGGACTCCCGGCCGTACACCGGCGCCCCCGGCGGAGGGCTCGGCCGCCAGATGGAGCCGGGTGAAGGCGAGGGCCTCCGCGAGATCCGCCTCCCGCTCCGCCGCCGACATCGCCCGCCGGGTGTTCACCTCGATCACCACATGGCCGTCGAAGCGGGTACGCACCAGCCGCGCCAGCAGCTCGGCACAGGGCTGGTCGCCCCGGCCCGGCACCAGGTGCTCGTCCTTCGCCGACCCCTTGCCGTCGGCCAGGTGTACGTGGCCGAGACGGTCGCCCATCCGGTCGACCATGGCCAGTGCGTCGGTACGGGCCGTCGCCGTATGCGACAGATCGATCGTGAAGTGGCGGTAGTCGTCCTTGGTGACGTCCCATTCGGGGGCGTACGCGAGCATCTCGCGGTCCCGGTAGCGCCACGGGTACATGTTCTCGACGGCGAACCGGACGTCCGTCTCGTCCGTCATCCGCCGGACGCCCTCGACGAAGTCCCGGGCGTACTGGCGCTGCCAGCGGAACGGCGGATGCACGACGACCGTCGAAGCGCCGAGCCGCTCGGCGGCGGCCCGGGCCCGCTGGAGCTTCACCCACGGATCGGTGGACCAGACGCGCTGTGTGATCAGCAGACACGGCGCGTGAACGGCGTGGATCGGTACAGAGTGGTAGTCGGAGAGCCGGCGGAGCGCCTCCACGTCCTGGCTGACCGGGTCCGTCCAGACCATCACCTCGACGCCGTCGTAACCGAGACGGGCGGCGATCTCGAAGGCGGTGGCGGTGGACTCGGGGTAGACGGAGGCGGTGGAGAGCAGGACCTTCGGCCCTCGGGGCCGGCGGTGGGGCGCGGGCGCGTTCGCCTCCGGACCGCCGCCGCCCTGGTTCGTCGCCACCGTCGCGTCTTCCGCTTCCACGGGGACAGGGTACGGGTCACGGGTGACCGCCCGCGCGGTTCCCCGCACCCCCACGGGGCCCGCGCCCCCTGAGACTCCTCCGGCGCTGCGCGGCCTAAAGGGTGTTGCCGTCCTGGCCCACCGAGGCCCTGGCCGGGAGGTGGTCGAGGCGGCGGAGGATGACGCCCTCGCGCAGCGCCCAGGGGCAGATCTCGACCTCCTGCGCGCCGAAGAGGTCCATCGCGCCCTCCGCCACCAGCGCTCCGGCCAGGAGCTGGCGGGCGCGGCCGGTGGAGACGCCGGGGAGTTCGGCGCGCTGGCCCGCCGTCATCGCCGCCAGCTTGGGGAGCCAGTCCGTCAGGGCCTTGTGGCTCAGCTCACGCTGGACGTACAGGCCCTCCGCGTCGCGGGCCGCGCCCGCGATCCTGGCGAGCTGCTTGAAGGTCTTGGAGGTCGCCACGATGTGGTCGGGCCGTCCGAAGCGGCTGAACTCGCCCACCGTACGGGCGATCTCCGCGCGGACATGGCGGCGCAGCGCCCGTACGGCCTCCGCGTCCGGCGGGTCGCCGGCCAGCATCCCGGCGGTCAGCCGTCCGGCGCCCAGCGGCAGGGACACCGCCGCGTCGGGCTCCTCGTCGATGCCGTACGCGATCTCCAGGGATCCGCCGCCGATGTCGAGCACCAGGAGCTTCCCGGCGGACCAGCCGAACCAGCGGCGGACGGCGAGGAAGGTGAGGCGGGCCTCGTCCTCGCCGGTGAGGACTTCGAGATCGACGCCGGTCTCGGCCTTGACGCGGCCGAGGACGTGATCGGCGTTGGTGGCTTCCCGCACGGCCGACGTGGCGAAGCACAGCACTTGCTCGCAGCCCTGGTCCTCGGCCGCTTCCATGGCCCGGCCGATGGTGCCGATGAGGCGCTCTATCCCGGCGGCCCCGATCGCGCCGTCCGCTTCGAGGAGTTCGGCGAGGCGCAGTTCCGCCTTGTGGGAATGGGCGGGCAGGGGGCGGGCGCCGGGGTGTGCGTCCACCACCAGGAGGTGCACTGTGTTCGAACCGACGTCGAGGACTCCGAGTCTCATGAGTACGAACGCTACTGCGGTCGCGGACATACCCTTGACCTGTGCCAAAGACGAAAAAGGCGAAGCCGGGCAAAGCAGAGCGCTCCGCGGCCCAGGACCCGACCCCTCGCGACGAGGTCGGACTGGACTTCCCGCGGGCCTGGGTGGAGTTCCCGGACCCCGCCGACGACGAGCAGGTCTTCCGTTGCGATCTGACCTGGCTGACCTCCCGGTGGAGCTGTGTCTTCGGCAGCGGCTGCCAGGGCATCCAGGCCGGGCGGGCGGCCGACGGCTGCTGCACGCTGGGCGCGCACTTCTCGGACGAGGAGGACGAGGAACGGGTCGCGGGACATGTGGCCAGGCTCACGCCCGAGCTGTGGCAGTTCCACGACGAGGGCGAGGCCACGGGGTGGGTGCAGGAGGACGAGGACGACGGCGCCCGGCAGACCCGCCGGTGGCAGGGGTCGTGCATCTTCCAGAACCGGCCCGGGTTCGCCGGGGGCGCGGGCTGCGCGCTGCACATCCTCGCCCTGAAGGAGGGCAAGGAGCCGCTGGAGACCAAGCCGGACGTCTGCTGGCAGCTGCCGGTGCGGCGCTCGTACGACTGGATCGAGCGGCCCGACGACACCAAGGTGCTCCAGATCTCGATCGGGGAGTACGACCGGCGGGGCTGGGGCCCCGGCGGTCACGATCTGCACTGGTGGTGCACGTCGGCGCGGTCGGCGCACGGCGCGGGTGAGCCGGTGTACGTGTCGTACCGGGCCGAGCTGACGGAGCTGATGGGCAAGGAGGCGTACGACGCCCTGGTCGGCCTGTGCGAGGCACGGCTGGCATCGCACCTTCCGCTGCTGGCGCCGCATCCGGCCGACCCGTCCTGACGGACGCGTTCCAGGATTTAGGAGGCCGGCGGCGGATCGTCGTCGGAGGGTGCCGGTGAAGGACCCGGGCCCGGGTCCGGGTCCGGGTCCGTGGGGCTCGGGGTGGGCGAGGGCGAGGGCGAGGGCCCGGTCGGTGTCGGGGACGGAGTCGGAGTCGGTGAGGGCGTCGGGGTCGGTGTCGGGGTCGGGCTCGCGGTCGGTGTCGGCGGCCGGGTGGGGCGCGGGGTGGGTTCCGGGCGTCCGCCGCCCTCGATCCGGAGGACGGCCCCGACCGGGTCGATCCGCAGATACGCGCGCCACGGGCGGGCCGGCTCGCGCTCCCGGTCGACGGTCACCAGGACGGTGACGGACTGCCCGGGGCGGAGGATTCCCGAGGTGCGGCTCGGCGACAGCCAGCGGGCCCCGGTACGGACCGCCCAGATGACGGGGGCGCCGCCGGACGCGGTGAGCGTCAGCCGGGTGGTGTCCCCGTACGCCCGCGCGGTGACGCCGAGCCTGCCCGGGACGGGCGCGCCGGGCTCGGTGCGCGGGGCGGGGGTGCCCGGAGTGACCACCTCGACGGTGAGTCCCGGGCGGGCCGGATCCGTGGGGGCGGCGCTGCCGGTGTGCTCGTAGCGGTCGTAGGGGTCGTCCCGTTCCCCGGGGCGTTCCGTACCCCCGGGAGCGGTTGTGTTGTCGGGGTTCTCGGCGGTGGTGACGGCGGGTCCCGCGCCCGACTCACCGGTGGCCGGGGCGCCCCGGTAGGCCGCCCACAGGGCGAGGACGGGCGCCGCGAGGACGGTGGCGACGACCGTGGTGGTGACGGCGCGGGCACGCAGCCGCTCCCGGCGCGCCGTGTGGTCCTTGGGGTCGAGGGGGAAGCCGCCGGGGCCGAAGCGGGGTGTGGTGGCACGTGTACGGGTGCCGCGGGCGGCGTTCATCGCGGCGTACGCGACCGGGCGCTCGCACCTGATCAGCGGCAGCACGGCCGGGGCGGGCGCGGAGCCCGGCCAGGGGCCGCGGGCCTCGACGCGTTCGGCGGCCACCCGGCAGCGGGGGCAGTCGTCGACATGGCGGACGAGTTCGGTGCGCAGGGCGGCGGAGACCAGGACCCGGCCGTCGGTGCCGAGGCGGGCGACGGCGGGACAGTCCCCGCGGCCGACGACGGCGAGGGCGGCCCGGGTGCGTTCGAGTTCGCAGACGGCGGTGGCGAGGAGGTCGCGGGCGCGGGCGGGGTCGAGGGAGAGGACGGCGGCGATGTCGTGGGTGCCGAGGCCGTGCCGGACGGAGAGTTCGAGGGCCTCGCGCTGTTCGGGGGTGGTCCCGGCGGCCTCGGGCCAGGCGAGGACCGCCAGCTGGGCCCGGCGCGCCGCGGAGATGCGGTCGGCACCGTCAGCGCCTTCGGCACCGTTGGCACCGTTGGCAGGGCGCGGGGGCGTGGAGTGGTGGCGGCCGGTGTGGGTCCCGTGGCGGGCGCGCCGCTGCTCGGCGAGGCGCCGGCGGCACGTCCAGCGGGCGAGCGCGTACAGCCAGGCGCCGCGTCCCGGGCCGGTGGGGGCGGCCGGACCCGGCGGCGCGCCGGTGGTGCGCTCGGCGCGCTCGGCGGGGGCGCGGCCGAGGTGGCGCTCCGCGACGGCGAGGACGTCGCCGAGGGCGGCCGTGGCGGCGTCGTGGTCGCAGAGCACGGAGAGGCAGTACGTGAACAGGCCGTCGAGATACGCCTCGTACCGCTGCTCGTGGCGCTGCTCGTGCCGCCGGCGCTGCCGTCGCCCGGGGCCGTGTCCGGGCCCGTATCCGTGGCCGCGCTCCGACGGGGCGTGCTCCGGGGCGGGCGTCTCCGCCGGGGACTGCTGCGGGGACGGGCGGGGCGTGTGGCGGCGCGACCGGTGCGGGCCGGTGGCGTTCGGAGTACGGGAGGTCTGTTCCGGCCTGCTGCTGCTCGTCACCCGGCGACCGTAGGCATGCGAAGCACCCCGTTCTTACCGCTTTCCCTCTTTTCATTCTTACGGGTGAGTAGTTCGCTCAAAAGGGGACAGGAAGCGTTCGTTCCACCCGCTAATAGGCCGCTTCGGGGTCGTTCGCGCCCCTCTCGCGATACGTCCGGTCCCGGAGCGCTCCGGAGGCGCTCCGGAGCCGCCGGTGAGGACGTCGGCGAGGACGCCGGTGAGGACGCCGGGACCGGCTGTCGGTGGCGGGGGCTACGGTTCCCCCATGGCTGCCCGTACCAAATCCGCGAAGGACCGTCCGTCCTACCGCTGTACCGAATGCGGCTGGACGACCGCGAAGTGGCTCGGCCGCTGCCCCGAGTGCCAGGCGTGGGGCACGGTCGAGGAGTACGGCGCGCCCGCCGTGCGGACCACCGCCGCCGGGCGGGTCAGCAGCCCGGCGCTGCCCATCGCCCAGGTCGACGGGCGGCAGGCGACCGCCCGCGGTACCGGGGTGCCCGAGCTGGACCGGGTGCTGGGCGGCGGCCTGGTGCCGGGTGCCGTGGCGCTGCTCGCCGGGGAGCCGGGCGTCGGGAAGTCGACGCTGCTGCTGGACGTGGCGGCCAAGGCGGCGGGCCCCGAGCACCGGACCCTCTATGTGACGGGCGAGGAGTCCGCGAGCCAGGTACGGCTGCGCGCCGACCGGATCCACGCCCTGAGCGACCATCTCTATCTCGCCGCCGAGACCGACCTCTCCGCCGTCCTCGGCCATCTCGACGAGGTGAAGCCGTCGCTGCTGATCCTCGACTCGGTGCAGACGATCGCGTCGCCGGAGATCGAGGGCGCGCCCGGCGGTATGGCGCAGGTGCGGGAGGTCGCGGGCGCCCTGATCCGGGCCTCCAAGGACCGGGGCATGTCGACGCTGCTGGTCGGGCACGTCACCAAGGACGGCGCGATCGCCGGTCCCCGGCTGCTGGAGCACCTGGTGGACGTGGTGCTCCACTTCGAGGGCGACCGGCATGCCCGGCTGCGGCTGGTGCGGGGTGTGAAGAACCGGTACGGGGCGACGGACGAGGTCGGCTGCTTCGAACTGCACGACGAGGGCATCACCGGTCTGACCGACCCCTCGGGGCTCTTCCTGACCCGCCGTGACGAGCCCGTGCCCGGCACCTGTCTGACGGTCACTCTGGAAGGCCGCCGACCGCTGGTGGCCGAGGTGCAGGCGCTGACCGTGGACTCGCAGATCCCCTCGCCCCGGCGCACCACCTCGGGTCTTGAGACCTCCCGGGTGTCGATGATGCTGGCGGTGCTGGAGCAGCGCGGCCGGATCAGCGCCCTGGGGAAGCGGGACATCTACAGCGCCACGGTCGGCGGCGTCCGGCTGTCCGAGCCGGCCGCCGATCTGGCGATCGCCCTGGCGCTGGCGTCGGCCGCGAGCGACACGCCGCTGCCGAAGAACCTGGTCGCGATCGGCGAGGTCGGCCTCGCGGGCGAGGTCCGCCGGGTGACGGGGGTGCAGCGGCGGCTCGCCGAGGCGCACCGGCTGGGCTTCACCCACGCCCTGGTGCCCGCCGACCCGGGCAAGGTGCCCCGGGGCATGACGGTCACCGAGGTCGCGAACATGGGGGACGCGCTGCGGGTGCTTCCGCGCGGGCGGCGCCGGAGCGACGGGGCGAAGGACGGCGAAGGGGCGGCCGGGCGCACGGGCGGCGGACCGGAGACCGCGCCCTGGTGAGGGCCCCGGGCGGGGTGTGTGACGGGGCCCGGCGCACAGAGCGCGCGGACAGCCCACGGGGCGCGGAGACGCGCCGGTAGACTTTGCCCTGGTCTCGCCCATCCGTACGAGCCGGAGGAGTGCAGTGGCAGCCAACGACCGGGCAGCAGCACCCGGAAAGTCCGGCGCGGGCTCCGGCACCGAAGGGCAGATCCGCGCCGCCCTCAGCTCCGTCGCGCCCGGCACCGGCCTCCGCGACGGCCTGGAGCGCATCCTCCGCGGCAACACCGGCGGGCTGATCGTCCTCGGTATGGACAAGACGGTCGAGTCGATGTGCACCGGCGGCTTCGTCCTGGACGTGGAATTCACCGCGACCCGGCTGCGCGAGCTGTGCAAGCTCGACGGCGCGCTCATCCTCGACAAGGACATCACCAAGATCCTCCGCGCCGGGGTGCAGCTCGTCCCCGACGCCTCGATCCACACGGAGGAGACCGGCACCCGGCACCGTACCGCCGACCGTGTCTCCAAGCAGTGCGGCTTCCCGGTCGTCTCCGTCTCCCAGTCCATGCGGCTGATCGCGTTGTACGTGGACGGCGAGCGGCGGGTCCTGGAGGAGTCCGCCGCGATCCTGTCCCGGGCCAATCAGGCGCTGGCGACGCTGGAGCGGTACAAGCTCCGCCTCGACGAGGTCGCGGGCACGCTCTCGGCGCTGGAGATCGAGGACCTGGTCACGATCCGGGACGTCACCGCCGTGGCGCAGCGGCTGGAGATGGTCCGCCGGATCGCCACCGAGATCGCGGAGTACGTGGTCGAGCTGGGCACGGACGGGCGGCTGCTCACCCTCCAGCTGGACGAGCTGATCGCGGGCGTGGAGCCGGAGCGGGAGCTGGTGGTCCGGGACTACGTGCCCGAGGCGACGTCCCCGAGGGCCGCGAGCGCCAAGGGCGGACGGCCCCGTACGGTCGAGGACGCCCTGGCGGAGCTGGACGCCCTGAGCCACCCCGAGCTGCTCGAACTGGCCAATGTGGCGCGCGCCCTCGGCTACAGCGGTTCGCCCGAGACGCTGGACTCCGCGGTCTCGCCGCGCGGCTACCGGCTGCTGGCGAAGGTGCCGAGGCTGCCCGGCGCGATCATCGAGCGGCTGGTGGAGCACTTCGGCGGGCTGCAGAAGCTGCTCGCGGCGAGCGTGGACGACCTCCAGGCCGTCGACGGTGTCGGCGAGGCGCGGGCGCGGAGCGTACGGGAGGGGCTTTCGCGGCTCGCCGAGTCCTCGATCCTGGAGCGCTACGTCTGACGACGGTCGTACGGGAACGGGGGCGGGGGGGGGGGGGCAAAGCCCCCCCCCCCCCCCCCGGGAGGGGAAGGGCCAGAGCGCGCACACCCCAACACGCAAAACCCGCGCAAAAAACCACCCCGCCACCACCCCCC
>NZ_JBHYZV010000078.1:19341-32542 GCF_042753905.1 Streptomyces sp. NPDC059248
GGGCCCGGTCTTCCTGTGTGGGTCTGTTTTTTTTCCCTGGGTTGGTTCGGGTGGGGGGGGGGGGGCCGTTCACCCCCCCCCGCCGCCCCCGTTCGCGTATCGCTTCGGTCCTTCGCCGGTACTCCGTCAGTCCTTCGCGAGGACGAACGACGCCGGGCTCACCGACTCGCCGGGGAACTCCGCCTCCAACAGGTACGTATCGGCGCCGACCCGGGCCGGGGACGGGGTGGCGCACTGTCCGGTGCTCCGGGAGCGGTCCCACTCGTAGGTGTGGGTGATCGTGGAGTTCGCCGGGACCTTCAGCAGCATACGGGCCTGGTCGCGCGGGCAGTCGTCGGACGACCAGACCTGCTCGTGGTCGGAGTCCGTCACCGTGAGCACCGCGGACGACCGGCCGAGGTCGACCTTGCAGTCGGCGCTCGACGAGTTCACGGCGGTCAGCCGGAATCCGGGCTTCTCCCCCACGGCGTAGGTCAGTTTGGTGGGCGCGAGACTCAACTTGAGGGCGCCCGTGGAGCAGTTCGGCAGGGTCGAGCCCGCGGGGACGGGCTGACCCGCCGAGCCGCCGGAGCCGCCCGTGCCACCGGTGCCGCCCGAGCCGTTCGAGCCCTGGTTCGTACCGCCGTCCGAGCCGGTGTCGCCGGACCCGGCGGAATCGCCGGAGCCGCCCGTGCCGCCGGTGGCATCGCCGCCGGTGGAGTCCCCGCCGTCGCCGGATTCGTCCCGCCCGCCGGGCTGCTTGCTGATCGCCGGGCCCGACTGCTTCGGGCCCGGGGTGATCGAAGAGGCCGGTGGGGAACTCTTGTTGGCTCCGTCGGTCTTGTCGTCGTCTCCTCCACCCGAGATCAGCATCCACACGACGACGATGAGCGTGAGCGCAGCCAGCGCCAGCGCCACCGCCCTCCGTCGCCAGTAGATGGAGGAGGGAAGCGGCCCGATCGGATTGCGCAGAGATCCCACGGGGCAACTCTACGAGAGGACCGGCCCAACTCCCGTCCCACCCGCCGCACTCGTCCGAAGTTCTCCGGATCATCATTCCGGCGACGGGGTTCGGAGACCGGTTTCCGGCGGGATTCCGTCCCGGATGGCCGAGGGCGCACCCCTTACTTTCGTCGGGGGTGGTCGTTGCCGATCGCCGGAGGAAACGATCCGGCGGTTGTCGGTACCTTCCCCGGCATGGACAGTTCCCTCACCCGCGGCCTCTACCGCGACATCACCGACCTCGCCCACGACACCCCCTCCTGGCTCCAGCACCTCGCCGAGCTGTGGACCGAGGCGGGGCTGCTGCTGTTCGGGGTGCTCTTCGTCGTCGCCTGGTGGCGGGCGCGCGTCGCGGACGCCCGGGCGCTCGCCGTGGCCGTACTGGCGCCCCTGGCGACCGCGACCGGGTACGTCGTCAGCGAGTCCCTGAAGACGGTCTTCGACGAGGAGCGGCCCTGCCGGACCGTCGAGGACGCGGCGGCGTCGCTGGTGCCGTGCCCGCCGACCGGCGACTGGTCCTTCCCCAGCAACCACGCGTCCATAGCGGGCGCGGCGGCGGTGGCACTGGTGCTGGCCTGGCCCCGGATCGCGGCGCTCGTCGTTCCCATGGCGCTGCTGATGGGCTTCTCGCGGGTGTTCGTGGGGGTGCACTATCCGCACGATGTGGCGGTGGGTCTGGTGCTGGGCGCGGGGGTGGCGGCGGTCTTCACGCTCGCGCTGACGCGGCCGGCGACGGGCCTGCTGACATCGATGCGCGCCAGTGCCTCGACCCCGCTCACCTGGTTCACGGGCCCGGGCGCCCGGTAGGCCACCGGCGGGCCGCGGCCGGAGAGCAAGGGGCTACCGGGGGCCGGGCTCATGGACCAGTTGGGGCAAGGGACTGCGCCACACGGCCGGACGGGCTCCACCGCTTAGCCGACGGGACGGGGCGGCTGCGGTGGGGCTCCCCGTGGACGTGTCAGGATCGACGGGCCATGACTGACACGACGACTGCCCCCGCCCCCGCCGGTGAGCTGCCCGCCGCCTCCGACGCCGCGTCCCTCCACAGCCCCGTGATCGCGTGGTTCGACGACCATGCCCGCGATCTCCCCTGGCGCCGCCCCGAGGCGGGTGCGTGGGGCGTGATGGTCTCCGAGTTCATGCTGCAGCAGACCCCCGTCAACCGGGTCCTGCCCGTCTACGAGCAGTGGCTGGCCCGCTGGCCCAGGCCCGCCGATCTCGCCACCGAGCCCGCGGGGGAGGCCGTCCGCGCCTGGGGGCGGCTCGGCTACCCGCGCCGCGCCCTCCGGCTGCACGGGGCCGCGCAGGCGATAGCGGAGCGGCACGGCGGTGACGTACCGAGCGACCACGCCCAGTTGCTGGCGCTGCCCGGGATCGGCGAGTACACGGCCGCGGCCGTGGCCTCCTTCGCGTACGGCCAGCGGCACGCCGTGCTCGACACCAACGTCCGCCGGGTGTTCGCACGGGCCGCCACCGGCATCCAGTACCCGCCGACGGCGACCACCGCGGCCGAGCGGAAGCTGGCCAGGGCGCTGCTGCCGGGCGACGACGGGACCGCCGCCAAGTGGGCCGCCGCCTCCATGGAGCTGGGCGCGCTGGTGTGCACGGCCCGTAACGAGGACTGCGGACGCTGTCCGATCGCCGAGCGGTGCGCCTGGCGGCTCGCCGGGAAGCCGGCGCATCAGGGCGCCGCGCGGCGGGGCCAGACGTACGCCGGTACGGACCGTCAGGTGCGCGGCAAGCTGCTCGCGGTGCTGCGGGCGTCCCGCGAACCGGTGCCGCAGGCCGCGCTGGACACGGTCTGGCACGAGCCCGTGCAGCGGGCCCGCGCGCTGGACGGACTGGTCGCCGACGGGCTGGTCGAACCGCTGGACGGCGGCCTGTACCGGCTGCCGGGCTGACCCGCGGGACCGGTGGGATCCGCCCGCCCCCGGCCCCGCTCCGGCCCCGGCACCGGCCCCGCCTCCGGCCCCGTAAAAGAACGCCTGACGGGCGCCCCGTAAAAGGAGCCTTCCTCCGTTCCCCGTCCGTCACGGGCCGAAACATCCGCTGTTACACAACCGATGGACGGCCGTGCGTCCGCCGTCGGGTGGACACGACAGCGCCGTGACAACCACTCCGTAACTTCTGTCTCGCAAGGACCGGCAAGGACAGGAAGTGCCGAGCGACGCGGATCGCGGAAGCCGCGGTGGCGTTCGGTTCACGGGACACACGGGGTGGAGGCGGTCGGGATGGCGGCACAGGGTGAGGTGCTCGGCTTCGAGGAGTACGTTCGCACCCGGCAGGACGCGCTGCTGCGCAGCGCCCGCCGTCTGGTGCCGGATCCGGTCGACGCGCAGGACCTCCTGCAGACGGCCCTCGTCCGGACCTACGGCCGCTGGGACGGCATCGCCGACAAGTCGCTGGCCGACGCCTATCTGCGCCGGGTGATGATCAACACCAGGACGGAGTGGTGGCGGGCCCGCAAGCTGGAGGAGGTGCCCACCGAGCAGCTGCCGGACGCCTCGGTCGACGACGGCTCCGACCAGCGCGCGGACCGGGCCCTGCTGATGGACGTTCTGAAGGTGCTGGCGCCGAAGCAGCGCAGCGTCGTGGTGCTGCGGCACTGGGAGCAGATGAGTACCGAGGAGACGGCTGCCGCGCTCGGCATGTCGACCGGTACGGTGAAGAGCACTCTGCACCGGGCGCTCGCCCGGCTCCGTCAGGAGCTGGAGAGCCGGGCGCAGGAGTGCGAGGACCTTCAGCTCGGCGAGCGGGCCGTGCGGGCCGTGCGTACCGGCGGTGGTGTCAGGGCCGCCGAGTCCGGGGCGCCCCGTGTCTCCCGCGAGCCGGCCGACCCGCGCGACCGGGTCCGGGTCCGGGTTCCCGGACCGGTTCAGGGCTCGGTCCGGGGCTCGGTTCAGGTCCAGGGGACCGTACGGACGCGGGACCGGGTGGTGCGACAGCGGCAGGACGGACGGGGGCAGGAGCGGTGCGCGGCCTGACGGGCGGACGCGGCGGTAGCCGATGGGCGGCGAGCGGAACGGCGATGGCCGGGCTCGCCGTCCTCGTCCTGTTCGCCGCGGGGTGTTCGACGGGCGGTACCGGTCTGCGGGACGACGGACCGGCGGCGGGCGACGCGGGCCGGTCGGCGAGTTCGGGTGTCCCGACACCGTCGGGGCCGGGTTCGCCCGGTTCGGCGGCGAAGGCGAAGATGCCCGACCCGGTGGCGCTGCTCCGCAAGGACCCCAAGGTCGACGCGGGGATCAAGGCGGATCTGAAGCCGTGTGTGGAGGGGACGTACCCGGTCGACACGGCCGTCGGCCATCTCACCGGCGGGACCGCGCCCGATGTCGTCGTCAACATCATGACCTGCGATGACGCGATAGCCATCGCCACTTACGTCTACCGGCTCGACGGCTCCGACTACCGGAACGTCTTCGCCCGGGTGGAACCCGCCGTCTTCTCCACGATCGACCGGGGCGATCTCGTCGTCACCCAGCAGGTGTACGAGAACGCCGATCCGATCGCCACCCCGATGGCCGAGGAGATCCGGACGTACCGCTGGACCACCGGGACGGACGGCGGCCGGTTCGTCGAGACGCACTGGACGCGCACCCAGTACCGCACTCTGCCGCCGGAGGACGGTGACGCCTACCAGCGCACCGAGGAGACGGAGCCGGGGACGCGGATCGAGCAGGGCGGCACACGGGGCGGGGCATCTGGCACGGCCCCGTCCGTTCCGCCCCCCGAGAGCGCCATCGGTGCCTCCGATACGTCCTCCGGTACGTCGGCGGGCGGCGACACCGTCCCCCTCGGGCCCCGCTTCCACTCCCCCCTGACCCCCGTCGTGCCCGCCGCCCCGGTCGCCCCGGACCCGGCGGCCGGAACGAACCGCGAGAAGAGCTGAGAGACCCGATGGCCGAGACCCATGTCCTGTTCGTCGAGGACGACGACGTCATCCGGGAGGCCACCCAGCTGGCCCTCGAACGCCAGGGCTTCGTCGTCACCGCGATGCCCGACGGGCTGCTGGGCCTGGAGGCGTTCCGGGCCTGCCGTCCGGATATCGCGCTGCTCGACGTGATGGTGCCGGGGCTCGACGGGGTCAGCCTGTGCCGCCGGATCCGGGACGAGTCGACCGTGCCGGTGATCATGCTCTCGGCGCGCGCCGACTCCATCGACGTCGTCCTCGGCCTGGAGGCGGGCGCGGACGACTACGTCACCAAGCCGTTCGACGGCGCGGTGCTGGTCGCCAGGATCCGGGCGGTGCTGCGCCGCTTCGGGCACGCGGGCGGCGGGGACGTCGGCGGTCCCGGCGAGGGGCCCGGCGGCCAGGGCCCGGTCCTGACCTTCGGTGATCTGGTGATCGACACGGAGGGTATGGAGGTCCGCAAGGGCGGTGTGCCGGTGGCGCTGACACCGACGGAGATGCGGCTGCTGCTGGAGTTCTCGGCGGCGCCCGGCACCGTGCTCTCCCGGGACCGGCTGCTGGAACGCGTATGGGACTACGGCGGCTGGGGCGGCGACACCCGGGTGGTGGACGTCCATGTCCAGCGGCTGCGGACGAAGATCGGCCAGGACCGGATCGAGACGGTCCGCGGCTTCGGCTACAAGCTCAAGGGATGAAGCGGCCTTCGAAGGAGCGCACCGCGACGGGTCCGGACGAGCCGGACACCTCCGCCGAGCCGGGTCGGGACGGCTCCGGCGGCGCCCGTGCTTCCGGCGCCGGTAGCCGTACGACCACCGGTGGTGCCGACCGTACGGCTACGGGGTCGGGACCGGCGCCCGGACCTGCCGCGGTCGCGTGCTCCGGGCGGCTGCGCGCCCTGGTCCGCCGGATCGCGCCGGGCCGGGCCGCCGGTCCTTCCGCCGCGCGGCCCCGGTCCGGGCGCCGTCCCGTGCTCCGTACCGGCATCCGCTGGAAGATCAGTATCGCGATCGCCGCCGTGGGCACCCTGATCGCGGTCGCCCTGAGCCTGGTGGTGCACAACGCGGCCCGGGTCTCCATGCTCGACAACGCCCGCGACGTCCAGATGGACCGGGTCCAGCTCGCCCAGCGCTGGTACGACACGTCCAAGCCGAAGGAGCCCCGGTTCGGGGCCAGGCTGAACGACCCCGAGCTGCCGCGGGAGCTGCGGCGGCTGGTCTCCCAGAACCGCAAGGGCACCTATGTGGTCGACTCCGGCGAAGGGCCGCCGGAGATCTGGGCCGCGGTCCCCACGGTGGACGGGAACGTGATGTCCCTGCGGATCCAGTTCACCGGCCGTAACGCCACCATCCTCGGAGATCTCAACCGGGCCCTGATCATCGGCTCGGTGTCGGTCGTCGTCGGCGGCTGCGCCCTCGGGGTGCTGGTCGGCGGGCAGATCTCGCGCAGGCTCCGCAAGGCCGCCGCGGCGGCCGGGACGGTGGCCGCTGGCCATACGGAGGTCCGGGTCAGGGACGCGATCGGCGGTGTCGTCCGGGACGAGACCGACGATCTCGCGCACGCCGTGGACGCGCTCACCGACGCGCTGCACGAGCGCATCGAGGCCGAGCGCCGGGTCACCGCCGATATCGCGCACGAGCTGCGGACCCCGGTGACGGGGCTGCTGACGGCGGCCGAGCTGCTGCCGCCGGGGCGCCCTTCCGAGCTGGTACGGGACCGGGCGCAGGCCATGCGGACCCTGGTCGAGGACGTGCTGGAGGTGGCGCGGCTCGACGGCGCTTCGGAGCGGGCCGAGCTGCAGGACTTCGCGCTCGGCGAGTTCGTCAGCCGCCGGATCGCCCAGCTCAACCCGGACGTACGGGTCCAGGTCGTCTACGAGTCGTGGGTGGCGACCGATCCCCGGCGGCTGGAGCGCATCCTGCTGAATCTGCTGACGAACGCCGCCAAGTACGGGTCGGCGCCGATCGAGGTCACGGTCGAGGGGCGGGTCGTACGGGTCAGGGACCACGGGCCCGGATTCCCCGAGGCGCTGCTGCGGGACGGGCCGAGCCGGTTCCGTACCGGGGCGAGCGACCGGGCGGGCACCGGGCACGGGCTGGGGCTGACCATCGCGGCCGGGCAGGCCAGGGTGCTGGGGGCGCGGCTGACGTTCCGCAACGCGGGGCCGGGCGGGCCGCCGGGCGGCCGTACGGCGGTCCCCGGCCCGGCGACGGGGTCCCCGGGGTCTCCGGCGGCCCCGGCGGCCCCGGAGGGCCGGAACGCCCCGAAGCCGCCCCCGGGCGCTCCGAAGGCCACGGGCGGGTCCCGGGCCCCGGCCGAGGCGGGCGAGGCCGGGGGCGCGATCGCCGTGCTGTGGCTGCCGGACCACGCCCCCACGAACACGGGCAGCTTCCCGATGCTGCCCGATGACGCCGTCCGGAAGCTCGACCGCTGACCACTGACGGCTGACCGGGAGCCGGGACCGGGGCCGGGGGCCTATGGGGCCCGGCCCCGGAGCCGGGCCCGGGTACGAGGGCCGGGAGCCGGCCTCGTAACAGAACGCCACGACCCCGAGGCGGCGGGTAGCCGTCCTCGGGGTCGTGGCGCACGGGGGGGTGGCCGTCACGGCCGGTACGCGGTCGCGTACGGCGCGGTCGGGCCGGTCGGTACCGCGGTTACCGCGTCGGTCAGAGGCCGACGCCGACGGAGCGCAGGAAGGAGACCGGGTCGACGGCGGTGCCGTAGTTCGGGGTCGTACGGATCTCGAAGTGCAGGTGCGGACCGCTGGAGTTACCGGTGTTGCCGGACTTGGCGATCAGCTGGCCCGCCTTGACGGACTGGCCCGCGGAGACGTTCACCGTGGAGAGGTGGGCGTACTGCGAGTACTTGCCGTTGTTGTGCTTGATCACGACGGCGTTGCCGTACGCGGGGCCGTCACCGGCACCGTTCGGACCGGCCTTCACGACGGTACCGGCGCCGATGGAGACGACGGGGGTACCGGTCGGGACGGCGAAGTCCTGGCCGGAGTGGTTGCTGGCCCACATGTTGCCGGCCTTGCCGTAGGTGGCGGTCAGGGCGTACGAGCCGACGGGCTTCACCCAGGACGGCGCGGCGGCCTTGGGCGCGGCGGCGGGCTTCGGGGCGGCCGCGGCCTTCACCGGGACGGTCTTGACCGGCGCGGCGGCCTTCGCCTCGGCGGGCTTCGCGGCCGGGGCGGCCTCTACGGGGGCGGCGGAGGGGGAGCTGGTGGCCTCTACGGCGAACGCAGCACCCGTTCCGAGCACGGCGGTCGCTCCGAGACCTGCGGCAAGGACGCCGGCGCGGGTGCGGAGAAACGCCGGGCGGGAGAAACGAGAGGTGACGCGCGTCATATGAGAAAGCCTCCGGACAGAAAGGGACCCGACGCGGAATTGCGCCGGGGGCGTGTTGCTGCCATCCCTTGGTAACCGACTCCGGCACTTCACCTCAAACCCCCCAACTACGACATTCCGTCGTAGCCGCGGAGCAGTGACTCACCCCATTGACAGCGTTCGATCATTGCCGTGACGCATGATCCAAAAGCCCGGGATTTCCCCTCCGAATGGGGGTTTAACGCCCGGTACGTACGGTGGACCGGGACCCCCGCCGCACCCCTCGGACCGGCCGGAGGGCTCCGAACGCCCCCGACCGCCCCATCCCGGCCCCCGCACCGGCTCCGCCCCTCCGGGCCCTTCCGAACACCACTCCTAATCCGGCTAGTAGGGCCGAAACGGCCTGTGTGCCTTGTCACGGATTCGGCGGCGGAATTGTGGCCCGCGCCACTAATGTCAAAGGGGAAACCGGGGTGGCAAACGGGGGTGGAATCGTGCGGAACGGCCCTTCCATGCGGGTGGTCGCCGTTCTCGGCGGCCAGCAGGGCACGGGCGTCCTGCTGACCTCCAGATACGTGCTGACCTGCGCGCATGTCCTCAATGGGCAGCACGGAGCGCCCAGCGTGCTCCATCTGACCAGCTCCCGCGCCGTCCGCTGCGACATCGTGAAGCTCTGGCCGGGCCGGGACGCCGCCCTGCTGCGCGCGGAGGACGACATCGTCTCCGACGACCGGCTGGGACGCCTCCGGATCGCCCGGCTGACCAGGGACGATCCCCTTCCCGGCGCCCAGACCACCGGCTTCCCCGGGCATCAGCGCTACGGCGGCAACAAGCTCGACTTCGGCCAGTACACCGGTACGGTCCTGCCCGTCGCGGGACAGGCCCGCGGCGCCCTCACCCTCTGGCTCGACCACACCCCGGGCCCGCCGCTCGCCGACGGCCGCTCCCCGCTCGCCGGGCTCTCCGGGGCGCCCGTCCTGGCGGGGCCCGTACTGCTCGGCATGGTGGCCCGGGTCAACGGCGCCCCCGGCCAGCAGCTGGAGGCCGTACCGATCGACGCCCTGCGGAACTGGGCCTTCGACCTGCTGCCGGTCAACCCCCGGCTGGAGAACATGTCGGGCTTCGACCCCGCGGACGCCCCCTACGAGGAGCGGTACGCGGGCGCGGTGAAGGCCCAGTACGGCAAGACGGAGATCTTCGGGATCGACGAGCTGGGCGTCAGCGAGTCGAGCTGGGACCTGGACACCGCGTATCTGAGCCTGGAGGCCACCGATCTCGACGAGGGGCTGCGCCGTACGCCCCAGCAGTTACTGGCCGAGCTGCGGGACACCCTGCCCGACGACCAGGTGGTGGATCTGGGCCTGCCGTCCGGGGACAAGCCCCTCGTCATGACGAGGGAGGCCGAGCAGCGGCTGCGCAATCTCCTCGAAACCCAGCCGCCGGGCCCGGCGGCGGGCGCCCGGCGCCGGGTGGAGCAGCTCATCGGCCGCAATCCCCGCACCCTGCTCCGCGGCGAGGCGGGCGCGGGCAAGACGACCCTCGTCTGGCGGCTCGCCGCCCACGCCGCCTGCGACACCCTCCCCGCCGAGCTGGACGAGCTGAACGGACTGATCCCGTTCGTCGTCCCGATGCGCAGCGTCCGCGCCCACGGCAGCGGCTTCCCCGCCCCCGACGCCCTCGCCCACGCCGCCGACCTCCCCGTCGGCCGGGCCCCCGACGGCTGGGCCGAACGCGCGCTCGAAGCGGGCCGCGCGCTGCTCCTCGTCGACGGCCTCGACGAACTCCCCCAGGGCGACCGCGACCGGGCCCGCGGCTGGCTCACCCGGCTGCTGGCCCGCTATCCCGACACCCGCTGTCTGGCCACCGTCCGCCCCGGCGCCGTCGAGAAGGACTGGCTCACCGCGGAGGGCTTCGGCGATCTGCTGCTCCTGCCGATGAGCGACGAGGACATCGCCGCCTTCGTCGCCGCCTGGCACCGCGCCGCCAAACTGGAGTACGCGGGCCGCGACGAGGGCCGGGCCGCCGCCGAGCTGCGGCGCCTCGGCGAGCTGAGCCAGCGCCTCACCCGCGAGTTCACCGGCAACCGGGTGCTGCGCGACCTCGCCCGTACACCCCTGTTGTGCGCCGTGATCTGCGCCCTGCACCGCAAACGGCGCGGCCGGCTCCCGCACACCCGCTGGGAGCTGTACCGCGCCACCCTCGACATGCTCCTCGGCAAACGCGACCGGGAACGCGGCATCGACGCCCCCGAAGGGCTGACCATCGGCGTCGACGAGCACAAACTGCTGCTCCAGCACATCGCCGTCTGGCTGGTGCGCTGCGGCCAGACCCAGTTCACGCCCGCGGAGGCGGTCCAGCAGATCGACAAGGCCACCGGCTATATGCCGCAGATCCGCGAACAGGGCGGCGCCCACCGGATCCTGGCCCATCTGATCAACCGGAGCGGACTGCTCCAGCAGCGCACCGGCGCCACCATCCAGTTCATCCACCGCACGTTCCAGGACTATCTCGCCGCGAAGGAGCTGTCCGAGACCGACAGCGTCGGCGAACTCGTCGGACGCGCCGGGGACGAGCTGTGGCGCGATGTCATCCTGCTGTCCGTCGGCCATCTCGACCGCCGCGTCGGCCGGCTGGTGACCCGGCTGATCGAGAAGGCCGACGCCCTTCCCGAGCCGCAGGCCAGGCCGCTGCGCATCCTCGCGGGCCAGTGCGCCGCCAACGCCGTCTTCCTCGACGCGGAGGCCCGTGCCCGTGCCGAACGGGCGGTACGGGACGTGATGCCGCCCAGCGGCGACGAGGAGTCCCATCTCCTGGCCGAGCTGGGCGAGTACGTACTGCCGCTGCTGCCGGGACCCTCCGGGGACGCCGCCGCCGACCGGCTCGTCATCGGCGTCCACGCCCGGGTCGGCGAGGCCGCCGCGATCCCCCTGCTCCGGGAGTTCACCGATGTCTCCCAACCGGTCATCCGGGGCGCTCTCGCCCGCGCCTGGGGCAGCTTCCCCGCCGAGGAGTACGCGCGGGAGGTCCTCGACCGGATCGATCTGCGCCATATCCGGCTGCCCGTCCCCACCCCCGAGCACCTCGGTCTGCTCAAGAGCATCACCGGCGTCAGCTCCGTCGCCCTCCACGGGAACCACCCCGTCCCGGCCCTGCGCGCCGCCCTGCCCGAGTCCGGACTGCTCACCGTCTATTTCGAGGACAACGCCGTCCTCACCGATCTCCGGGTGATCGCCGACCGGCCGTCGGTCCACCGGCTCGGACTGCTGGGCTGCCCGGCCCTGACCAGCCTCGCCCATCTCGCGGACCGCACCCTCGAATCGCTCATCACCGACGCCCGGGTCTTCGCCCTGCGCGGCGCGCGCCCCCGGGTCCACACCCTCCAGATCGTCGACGACGCGGAGCTGTCGTACGACGCCCTGGCCGGCTGGGAACCCGCCAGTCTGATGGTCAGCTCACCGGCGCGGCTGTCGGCGCTGACGGCCGTGGCGAACCGGATCCCGGAGCTGCACACACTGCGGCTGGACTCCGGGACCGATCTCGACAGCGCCGCCACCCCCTCGTCGCACATCACCGACCTGCTGCTGTTCGGTCCGCCGTCCGCGCCCGACACCGAGGTCATCGCCCGGGCCTTCCCCCATCTGACGGCCCTGCGGATCACCACACCGCCCAATATCTCGCCGTACCGGCTCGACCTCGGCCCGTTCCACGACTCCCGTCCCGAGCTGCGGATCAATGTCTACGCCGACCACACCGACCAGTTGCTCCTGACCGGCCACGAACATTTCGGCGCCCGGCTCAGCACCACACCCTGAAGCCCGCGCCACCGCGCCACCCACACCTCTCGTTAAATTCCACCTATTCCATCCATTCCGCGCATTCCGACAGAACGGCGGTTCCCATGCCCCAGACCGACCCCGGCGCCGAGACCGGAATCGAGGCCGGAATCGACCTCGCGGACGCCGTCGACGCCGTACGCGCCCAGCTCGTCACCGCCGCGGCCCGCGCCGACGGCACCCCCGTACGCTTCGAAGTCGACACCATCGAGCTGGAGTTCACCGTCGAGCTGCGCCGCGACTCCACCGGCGGCGGCCGGATCAGAGCCCTGGTCGTGGACGCGGGCGCCGATCACAGCCGGGGCAGCAGCCGTACGCACCGGGTCGCCGTCACCCTCACCCCGCGCAGCGCCCGTACCGGCGACTCCTGGCTCGTCGGCAACGACGACCTCGACGTGGCCACCGACTTCGGCCGGCCCGGCCCCGCCGACGGCACCCCATGATCCACGCCCGGTCCGGCCTGGGCACCACCATGGTGGTGGTCCGGGGCCACAGCCAGGGCACCGGAGTCTTCATCTCCCCCGACCTGGTACTGACCTGTGCCCATGTCATCGGGGACCAGGACACCGCCCTGGTCTCCGAACCCTCATCGCCGTTCGCGGGCACCTTCCGCGTCAGCTGGTCGGACGACCGGCTCGACGCCGCCGTCCTGCTGGTCCCCGGCGGACGGCTCGACATCCGCCCCCGGCTGGGCACGCTCGCCACCGACCGCCCGCTGCGCGGCTGCCGGATACTGGGATTCCGGGCGGCCGGGGACGACGACCGGCCCGACCTCGTCCCGTACACCGGCACGGTCAGGCAGCCCGGCGAACCCTTACGCCCCGACGGCATGGTCTTCGAGTTCGACGACACCGCCGCCTTCGTCGCGATCGGCGGACCCACCTCGTTCTCCGGGCTCTCCGGCGCGCCCGTCTTCGCCGGGGGCACCCTCCTGGGCATCGTGCGGGAGGTCGCCGGAAACCTGGGCCACCGCCGCGCCGACTGCCTCCCCGTCCAGCGGCTGGCCGACCATACGGGGCTCCGCGACTGGGTCCCGTGGATCTCGTCCCTGGAACGGATCACCGGCGTCGGGTCCGGCGACTCCCGGTAGCAGATCTCCTGTCCGCCGGTACGACGACGGCCGCCCCGGTCCCGTACTCGTCGTACGGGAC
>NZ_JBHYZV010000079.1:0-32317 GCF_042753905.1 Streptomyces sp. NPDC059248
CGGGTGATGCGGCCGAAGCTCGACGCGGCGTGGAATCTGCATGAGCTGACGGCGGATATGGATCTGTCGGCGTTCGTCCTGTTCTCTTCTGTGGCTGCTCTGATCGGTAGTCCCGGTCAGGGCAACTATGCGGCGGCGAATGCGGCGCTGGACGCGCTGGCGGAGGTACGTCGGGTGGCCGGGCTGCCCGCGACATCTCTGGCCTGGGGGCTGTGGGAGAACACCGCCGGCATGGCCGGCGGACTCAACGAAACCGAACTGGCCCAGCTGGGGAAGATGGGCGCGGTCCCGCTGTCCGACGACGAGGGCCTGAAACTCTTCGACCAGGCGCTCGCCATGGACACCACGGTGATCGCACCCGTACGGCTCGACCTCGGCGCCCTCCGGGTCCAGGCACAGGCCGGGCTGCTGCCCGCACTGCTGCGCGGTCTGGTCAGAGCACCGGCCCGGCCGACGGAGCCGGCGGGTGGGTCGCTCGCACAGCGGCTCGCGGAAGTGGACGAGGCCGACCGCGAGAAGGTCGTACTCGAGCTGGTCCTGACGCAGGTGGCAGCCGTCCTCGGACATGACTCCCCTGCCGCGATCGACGCGGAACGGCCCTTCAGGGAGCTCGGTTTCGACTCCCTCGGCGCCGTCGCCCTGCGCAACCGGCTCACCCAGAGCGGAGGGGTGCGGCTGCCCGCGACGCTCGTCTTCGACCATCCGACCCCGGCGGCCGTCGCCCGGCTGCTCCTCACCGAGCTGGGCGGTGGCGACGACGCCGAGCCGCCCATCGACGTGGAACTGAAGAAGCTCGAAGACCTGCTCACCGCGGCTGCCGCGGAGGAGAAGCAGCGCGTGGCCGGGCGGCTGCGTGCGATGGCCGCCGCACTCACGGACGGCGGGCAGGGGACGAGTGGGCGGATCGAAGCCGCCGCGACCGTGGACGAAGTCTTCCAGCTGATCGACGCCGAGTTCGGTGAAGCATGACGAGGGACGGGAACATGAGCATGGGTGGCGGCACCGACTCCCAGAGCGGCGAGCAGCAGGAAAAACTCGTCCGCTATCTGAAGAAGATGGCTGTGGACCTGGGTGATGCCCGGGACCGGCTGCGCGAGTTCGAGGACCGGGCGAGCGAGCCCCTGGCGATCGTGGGCATGAGCTGCCGCTACCCGGGGGGTGTGACATCGCCCGCGGAGCTGTGGGAGCTGGTGGCCTCCGGGCGGGACGGCATGACGCAGATGCCCACCGACCGCGGCTGGGACCTGGAGCGGCTCTACGACCCCGACCCGGACCGGCTGGGCACGTCCTACTCACGCGTCGGCGGCTTCGTCGACGGTGTCACGGACTTCGACGCCGAGTTCTTCGGCATCAGCCCGCGCGAAGCCACCTCGATGGACCCGCAGCAGCGGCTCCTGCTGGAGACGGCGTGGGAGGCGTTCGAGGACGCGGGTATCGACCCGACGTCGCTGCGCGGCAGCGACACCGGTGTGTACTGCGGCGTCGGCTCCTCGGACTACGCCGTCGGTCCGGCCGGCAGCCTGCCGCAGATCGAGGGGCTGCGGCTGACCGGGTCCACGTCCAGTGTCGTATCCGGTCGTATCTCCTACACCTTGGGTCTTGAGGGCCCGTCGGTGTCGGTGGACACCGCGTGTTCCTCCTCGCTCGTCGCGCTGCATCTGGCGGCGCGGGCGCTGCGGGACGGCGAGTGCTCGATGGCGCTGGTCGGCGGCGTCACCATCCTCTCCGGGCCGTTCCTGTTCGTCGAGTTCAGCCGGCAGCGGGCGCTGTCGCCGGACGGCCGGTGCAAGGCGTACGGCGCGTCCGCGGACGGTACCGGGTTCGCGGACGGTGTCGGGCTGGTCGTGGTCGAGCGGCTGTCGGAGGCGCGGCGCAAGGGACATCGTGTCCTGGCGGTGCTGCGCGGCAGTGCGGTGAACCAGGACGGTGCGAGCAACGGTCTGACCGCGCCGAACGGTCCTTCGCAGGAGCGGGTGATCCGCGCGGCGCTGGCCAACGCGGGCCTGCGGCCGTCCGATGTGGACGCGGTGGAGGGCCACGGCACGGGCACCGTACTGGGTGACCCGATCGAGGCACAGGCGCTGCTTGCCACGTACGGCCGCGAGCGCGAAGGCGAGCCGCTCTATCTCGGCTCCATCAAGTCCAACATCGGTCACACCTCGACGGCGGCCGGTGTGGCCGGTGTGATCAAGATGGTCCAGGCCCTGCGCCACGGTGAACTGCCTCGCACACTGCACGCGGACGAGGCCTCGCCGCATGTGGACTGGGCGTCGGGCGGAGTGGAGCTGCTCACCGAGCCCCGTAAGTGGACAACGCATGACCGTCCCCGACGGGCCGGCGTGTCCTCCTTCGGCGTCAGCGGCACCAACGCGCATGTGATTTTGGAGGAGGCGCCGGTCGGGGATGGGGTGTCGACCGAGCCCGGGGTGGTAGCGCCGCTGTCGGTGGTGCCGGTGCCGGTTTCGGCCCGGAGTGAGGTGGCGCTGCGGGAGCAGGCCGATCGTCTGCGGGCCCATCTGACCATGCGGCCGGATCTGTCCCTGATCGATGTCGGTTTCTCGGCGGCGACGACGCGGGCGCATCTGGAGCATCGTGCGGTCGTCGTGGCCACTGACCGCGACAGCCTGCTTTCCGGGCTGAGCGCGCTGTCGACCGGTGAACCGGTCGATGGTGTGGTGACAGGTCGCCCCGCGAGTGGCGAGACGGTCTTCGTCTTCCCCGGGCAGGGTTCGCAGTGGGACGGGATGGCGGTCGAGCTGCTCGACACCTCGCCCGTCTTCGCCCGCCACATGGCCGAGTGCGCCCAGGCACTCGACCCCTTTGTGGACTGGTCTCTCGACGATGTCCTCAGGGGTGTCGAGGGTGCTCCGACTCTGGAGCGGGTCGATGTCGTCCAGCCGGCGCTGTGGGCGGTCATGGTCTCACTGGCCGCATTGTGGCGGTCGTACGGTGTGGAACCCTCGGCCGTCGTGGGCCACTCCCAGGGCGAGATTGCCGCGGCCTGCGTAGCCGGTGGGCTCTCCCTTGAGGACGGCGCACGCATCGTGGCCCTGCGCAGTCGTCTGGTTCGTGACCGTCTGGCCGGGCACGGCGGGATGATGTCCGTCGCCCTGCCCGCCGACGAGGTCGAGGAGCTTCTCGTCCCGTACGAGGGGCGTGTCTCCATTGCCGCAGTCAACGGACCCGCATCCGTCGTGGTGGCGGGTGATCCGGGTGATCTGGACGCCCTGTCCGCCGTATGCGAGACGGAGGGGATACGGGCCCGGCGCATCGCGGTCGACTACGCGTCCCACACGGCGCATGTCGAAGCCATCGAGCCCGAGCTGCTGGATCTCCTGGCCCCCGTCGCACCCTCCACGGGCCGGATCCGTTTCTACTCCACGGCACGTAACGAGTACACGGACACCGCGGCTCTCGATGCCGCCTACTGGTACCACAACCTGCGGACCCGGGTCGGATTCCAGCCCGCCGTCCGAGCCCTCACCGACAACGGCGCGACCACGTTCCTGGAGATGTCCCCGCACCCCGTCCTTACCATGGCGATCGAGGGCACTACCGACGGGCAGGCCACGGCGATCGGGTCCCTGCGCCGTCACGAGGGCAACGTCCGGCGGTTCACGACCTCCCTCGCGGAAGCACACAACGCCGGTGTCGCCGTCGACTGGGACACCCTCTTTACCGATGCCGGTGCGCAGTCCGTTCCCCTCCCCACCTACGCCTTCCAGCACCAGCGTTTCTGGCTCGACCCCACCACCACGACCGGCGATATCACCATGGCCGGACTCGACCACATCGACCACCCCGTCCTCACCGCGGGAGCCCGTATCGGCGACCGCGACGAATGGGTCTTCACCGGCCGGATCTCGCAGGACACCCAGCCCTGGACCCGGGACCACGAAGTACTCGGCACCGTCATCGTGCCCGGTGTGGCCCTGGCCGAGCTGGCGCTGACCGCGGGCCGCAAGGTCGACTGCGCCGTACTGGACGAACTGGTGCTCGCGGCCCCGCTGCTGCTGGGTGACGACGCCGTACGACAGGTCCAGGTGACCGTGGGCCGGGCCGGGGACGACGGCCGCCGCGAGGTGGCGATCTTCTCGCGACCGGCAAGCGGCGCCGACGATGAGCCGACCGAGGCCGTCTGCCACGGGCGCGGCTGGCTGACGGCGGAGCCCGAGCCGGCCACCGTACCGCGGGCTGCCTGGCAGGAGGTGTGGCCGCCGGAGGGCACCGAACCCGCTTCGGTGGACGCCCTCTACGCCCAGATGGCCGACCTCGGCTACGACTACGGTCCGATGTTCCAGTGTGTGCGGGCGCTGTGGCGCGCACAGGACGCCGTGTACGCGGAGATCGCGCTGCCCGACGGGGCGGACGAGGGCGGGTTCACCGTGCACCCCGGGCTGCTCGACGCCGCCATGCACGGCGGGCTCCTTGAGAAGGAGCCGGGCGACGCGGTCGTCCTCCCGTTCTCCTGGTCGGGCGTCCGAATCGGTGTGACGGGCGCGACCACGGCCCGGGTCCGTATCGTCAACGCGGGTGAGTCCACCTTGCGTATCGACGTCGTCGGCGAGCAGGGCGAGCCGGTGCTGCACCTGGACAAGCTCGTGTTCCGGGCGGTCGAACCCGGACAACTCGACCGTACCCGAGGTGCCCACGCGAACTCGCTGTTCCGTCTCGACTGGACCGAGGTCGCCGCCTCGCCGCGCCCTGCCGCGGTGGCGGTACTCGGCACGGATCACGCGAACCTCGACGCGCTGGAGCAGGCGCTGGCCGACGGCGCGGCCGCGCCGGAGGCGGTCGTCGCCCCGATCGCGACCGGTGACGCGGACGCGACCACGGCCGCGGTCGACGCGCTGACGCTGGTGCAGCGGTGGCTGGCGGGCGAGCGGTTCGGCGGCTCCCGGCTGGTCGTCGTCACCCGCGGTGGAGTCGCCGCCGGTGAGCAGGCGACCGGGGCTTCGCCGGATGTCGCCCACGCTTCGGTGTGGGGCCTGGTCCGCAGCGCCCAGTCCGAACACCCCGGCCGGTTCCTGCTCGTGGACCTGGAGAGCCCGGCAGGACCGGAAGAGAGCAACCTTCCGGACTGGGGCTCCCTGCTGGACCTGGACGAGCCCCAGCTCGCGGTGCGGGAAGGCCGGGTGCTGGCGCCGCGCCTGGGCCGGACGCCCGCAGCGCCGGCCGATGACGCGTGGCGGCTTTCGATCCGGCGGAAGGGCTCACTGGAAGATCTGACCGTCGTCCCGTCCGACGGCGCCCGTCCCCTGGACGACGGCGAGGTGCGGATCGCGGTCCGTGCCGCGGGGCTGAACTTCCGCGACGTACTGAGCGCGCTGGGCATGTACCCGGGTGAGGTGCCGCTGGGCAGCGAGGCGGCCGGCGTCGTCGTCGAGGTCGGCGCCGGGGTGGCGGACCTGTCCCCGGGAGACCGGGTGTTCGGCTGTGTCCTGGAGTCCTTCGGCCCGCTCGCCGTAGCGGACCGCCGGCTGATCACCACGATGCCGTCGGGGTGGTCGTTCAACGAGGCCGCGTCCGTGCCGGTCGCCCATCTCACGGCGTATTTCGCACTCGTCGACCTCGCCCGGGTACGTCCGGGCGAGCGCGTGCTGATCCACTGCGCCGCCGGAGGCGTCGGAACGGCCGCCGTGCAGCTGGCCCGCCACCTCGGTGCCGAGGTGTTCGCGACCGCGAGCCCGGCCAAGTGGGACGCCGTACGCGCGCTGGGCGTGCCCGCCGAGCGGATCGCCTCCTCCCGTGATCTCGCCTTCCGGACGGCATTCACGGACGCGACCGGCGGCAACGGCATGGACGTGGTGGTGAACGCCCTCGCGGGCGAATTCGTCGACGCCGGTCTCCATCTGCTGTCCGAGGGCGGTCGCTTCGTCGAAATGGGCAAGACCGACCTCCGTGACGCGGAGGCCGTGGTCCACGAGCACCCCGGTGTGCGCTACCGGGCGTTCGACACCTTCGACGACGCCGGGGTCGACCGGCTCCAGCAGATGCTGGCCGAGATCGTCGCGCTGTTCGAGCAGGGTGTGCTGACGCATATGCCGGTGCGCCGCTGGGACGTCCGCCGAAGTGAGGAGGCCTTCCGCTTCCTGCGGGAGGGCCGCAACGTCGGCAAGGTCGTCCTGACGGTCCCGGCCCCGCTGGACCCCGACGGTACGGTGCTGATCACCGGCGGCACCAGCGGCCTCGGCGCGCTGTTCGCCAGGCATGTGGTGCGGCGGCACGGCTCCCGGCATCTGCTGCTGGTGAGCCGTCGCGGCCCCGACACCCCCGGCGTCAGGCAACTGGCCACCGAGCTCGCGGAGCTGGGCGCCCAGGTGAACGTCGCCGCGTGCGACGTCACCGACCGGCAGCAACTCGCCGCACTGCTGGCGTCGTTGGACCGCCCGCTGACCGCGGTGATCCACTCCGCCGGCGTACTGGCCGACGGCGTCGTGGAGTCGCTGACTCCCGAGCAGATCGAGCGGGTGGTACGGCCCAAGGTCGACGCCGCCCTGCACCTGGACGAGCTGACCGCCACGGCGGACCTGTCGGCGTTCGTCGTCTTCTCCTCCGTGGCCGCCCTGATCGGCAGCCCCGGACAGGCGAACTACGCCGCCGCCAATGCCGCACTGGACGCCATCGCCCAGCGGCGGCGCGCGGCGGGGGTGCCCGGGACGTCCCTGGCGTGGGGCCTGTGGGCCGATGCCACCGGGATGACCGGCGAGCTGGACGAGGCCGAACTCGCGCGGCTGGAGCGGATGGGTGTCTCCGCGCTCACGGCCGAGGCCGGGCTGTCGCTGTTCGATCTGGCGCTCGGCACGGACACCGCCCTCCTCGCACCGGTCGAGCTGGATCCGGCCGCGCTGCGGGCCCAGGCCCGCGCGGGCCTGCTCCCACCGCTGCTGCGCGGACTGGTCAAGGCCCCGGCCCGGTCGGTCGCGACGGGCGGATCATGGGCCCGCAGGCTCGCCGACGTCCCCGAGGCCGATCGCGAACAGGTCGTACTGGAGCTGGCGCTCACCCATATCGCGTCCGTACTCGGGCACGCCTCCGCAGCGGCGATCGACCCGGAGCGGGCCTTCAGGGAGCTCGGCTTCGACTCCCTCAGCGCCGTCGAACTGCGCAACCGGCTCGCGCAGGCCACCGGTCTGCGACTGCCCGCCACACTCGTGTTCGACCATCCGAGCCCGGTGGCGGTCGCCCGGCTGCTCCTCAGCGAGATGGTCGGGAACCGGATCGACGACGAACCGGCCCGCCCGGCGGCCCGCCCGCGCACCGCGACGGCACAGACCGATGAGCCGCTGGCGATCGTCGGCATGAGCTGCCGCTACCCCGGCGCGTCCTCACCGGCCGAACTGTGGGACCTGGTGGCCTCCGGGCGGGACGCCATGACCGCGCTGCCCACCGACCGCGGCTGGGACCTGGAGCGGCTCTACGACCCGGACCCGGACAGCCCCGGCACCCTCTACACCCGGGCCGGCGGATTCATCGACGGGGCCGGGGACTTCGACGCCGACTTCTTCGGGATCAGCCCGCGCGAGGCGCTGGCCATGGACCCGCAGCAGCGACTGCTGCTGGAGGCGGCCTGGGAGGCGTTCGAGAACGCGGACATCGACCCGAGTTCACTGCGCGGCACGGACACCGGAGTCTTCTGCGGCGCGGTGAACTCCGGTTACGGCACCTCGGTCCGTCCTGAGACCGACGGATACCACCTGACGGGCACCACGACGAGCGTCGTGTCCGGCCGCGTCGCCTACAGCCTGGGCCTGGAAGGGCCCGCGGTGTCGGTGGACACGGCCTGCTCCTCCTCGCTCGTCGCCCTGCACCTGGCCGCACAGGCGCTGCGCGCCGGAGAGTGCTCGATGGCCCTGGTGGGCGGTGTGTCGGTGATGACCGCGCCCGACTTGCTGATCGACTTCAGCCGGCAGCGGGGCCTGGCCCCCGACGGCCGGTGCAAGGCGTACGCGGCAACCGCCGACGGCACCGGGTTCTCCGACGGTCTTGGGCTGCTCGTGGTCGAGCGGCTGTCCGACGCCCGGCGCAACGGACACCGCGTGCTGGCCCTGGTCCGCGGCAGTGCGATCAACCAGGACGGCGCGAGCAACGGACTGACCGCCCCCAACGGGCCGTCCCAGATGCGCGTCATCCGTCAGGCCCTGGCCAACGCCCGGCTGCGGCCGTCCGACGTGGACGCCGTCGAGGGCCACGGCACGGGCACCACCCTGGGCGACCCGATCGAGGCGCAGGCCCTGCTGGCCACCTACGGCCGCGACCGCGACGGCGCACCGCTGGCCCTCGGCTCGATCAAGTCGAACATCGGCCACAGCTCCGCCGCCGCGGGAGTCGCGGGCATCATCAAGATGGTGCAGGCCATGCGGCACGGGGTACTGCCCGCGACGCTCCATGTGGACGAGCCTTCCCCGCACGTCGACTGGGCATCGGGCGAGATCCAGCTGCTGACCGAGGCGCGGGAGTGGCCGGCCGCCGAGCGGACCCGACGGGCCGGTGTGTCGTCCTTCGGCGTCAGCGGCACCAACGCGCATGTGATCCTGGAGGAAGCGCCCGCCGCGAACGACGAGGCGCCCACCGTCATCAAGGACGAGACACCCCCCGAGGACGACGGGAAGCAGACCCTGGCCGAGAAGCCGGCTCTGCCCGGGGGATCGCCCGCGATCCCGCTGCTCCTCTCCGCCCAGAGCGACGCGGCCCTGCGGGCCCAGGCCGAGCGGCTGCGAGACCACCTCCTGGCCCGGCCGGAGCTGCCCCTGGCCGATGTGGCGTTCTCGGCGGCGACCTCGCGAGCGCTGCTGGAACGGCGCGCCGTGGTCGTCGCGGGGGAGCGGGAGGAACTGCTGACGGCGCTGGCCGCGGTGGTCGACGGCACGTCCGCGACGGACGGCAAGACGGCCTTCCTGTTCACGGGCCAGGGCTCGCAGCGGCCCGGTATGGGCCTCGAACTGGCCGCGTCCTACCCGGCGTTCGACCGCGCCCTGGACGAGGTGTGCGCCGAACTCGACCCGCGTGCGGGCCGGTCGGTGCGCGAGCTGCTGGCCGCCGCCGACGGCTCACTCGACGCCACCGAGCACACCCAGATGGCGCTGTTCGCCGTCGAGGTGGCGACGTTCCGGCTCCTCGAATCGCTCGGTGTGCGGCCGGACTACCTCATCGGGCACTCCGTCGGCGAGCTGGCCGCCGCCCACGTCGCCGGTGCCCTGTCCCTCGCCGACGCCTGTGAGCTGGTCGTGGCCCGCGGGCGCCTGATGGGCGCCCAGCCGGCCGGTGGCGCGATGGCGGCCGTACAGGCCTCCGAGGACGAGGTGGCCGCGTCGCTGGCCGGATACGAGGGCCGCCTGGAGATCGCGGCGGTGAACGGCCCCCGGGCCGTGGTCGTCTCCGGTGACCAGGACGCGGTCGAGGAGTGGCTCCCCCACTGGCGGGAGCGGAAGACGACACGGCTGCGGGTCTCGCACGCGTTCCACTCGCCCCGGATGGAGCCGATGCTGGCCGAGTTCGAGAAGGTGGCGCGCCGACTGCGGTACGCGGAGCCGCGGATCCCGATCGTGTCCAACGTCTCGGGCGAAGTGGTGCCGGACTTCGACGCGGCGTACTGGGTCCGCCATGTGCGGCGGGCCGTACGGTTCCACGACGGTGTGCGGACCCTGTACGGGCTGGGCGTGAGGCGGTTCCTGGAGCTGGGTCCCGACGCGGTGCTGACCGCGATGGCCCGCCAGTGCCTGGACGGCGAGGCCGGGACGGTGTTCCTCCCCACCCTGCGGGCCAAGCGCTCCGAGACGCGGACCTTCGCCACGTTCCTGGGCCGGGCGCACCTCGCCGGGGCATCGGTGGACTGGCCCGCCTACTTCACCGGGACCCGGCGGGTGGAACTGCCGACGTACGCCTTCCAGCGGGCGCGCTACTGGCTCGCTCCGGCAGGTGCCTCCGGGGCCGGTGACGTGGCCGCCGCCGGGCTCGGACGGGTCGAGCACCCGTTGCTCGTCGGCGCGACGCGGTTCGGTGACCGGGACGAGTGGCTGTTCACGGGCCGCCTGTCCACCGAGACCCAGCCCTGGACGAAGGACCATGTCGTCCTCGGCGTCACCATCGTCCCCGGCACCGCCCTGGTGGAGCTGGCCCTGGCCGCCGGGCGCCAGGTCGGCACCCCGGTCCTGGACGAACTGGTGCTGGCCGCGCCCCTCCTGCTGGAGGAGTTCGCCACCCGGCAGATCCAGGTCACCGTCGGCCCGGCCGGTGGCGACGGCCGACGAGAGGTGGCGGTGTACTCGCGCCCGGAGAGCGCTCCGGGCGACGAGCAGCCCGAGTCCACCTGCCACGGGCGGGGCCTGCTGGCGCGCGACGACCAGCCGGCCTCGCGGTGGCAGACGCCGTGGCCGCCCCAAGGGGCGCGGCCCGCGTCGGTGGACACCCTGTACACCGGGATGGCCGACCTCGGCTACGACTACGGCCCCATGTTCCAGGGCGTGCGCGCCGTCTGGCAGGCCGGGGACGGCGCCGACCGCGCCGTCTACGCCGAAGTGGCGCTGCCCGAGGACACCGACGGCCGGGGCTGGGGCATCCACCCCGCCCTCTTCGACGCCGCCATGCACGGCTCACTGCTCGAACAGGGCGAAGACGTCTCGGCCGTACTCCCGTTCTCGTGGACCGGCGTACGGATGGGCGCGACCGGACGATCCCGGGTCAGGGCCCGCATCACCGCGGCCGGGCCCTCGGCGTTCCGTGTCGAGATCGCCGACGAGCAGGGCGAACCGGTCCTGACCATGGAACGGCTCGTGATGCGCCCGGTGGAGCAGGCGCAGCTGGAGGGCGGCCGGCGCGACGTGGCGAACTCGCTGTTCGGAGTCGACTGGACGGCCGTGTCCGCGGGTACGTCGGCGGATTCGTCCGCGGGTGTGAAGATCGCGGTCCTCGGGGACCTCGCCGCCTCCGGGGAGCGGTTCGGCGACCTGCCGGCGCTGGAGCGGGCGATCGCCGACGGCGCACCCGTGCCGCACGTCGTCCTCGCCGAAGTGGCGACGTCCGACGGGGACAAGGCCGCCACCACCGGGGACTCGGTGCACAGCGCCGCGGTACGGGCGCTGGAACTGGTCCGGCACTGGCTGGCGGCCGAACCCCTGCGGGAGTCCCGGCTGCTCGTCGTGGTCCGCGGCGCGGCGTCCGTGCACGGCGAGACCGCGGACGTCGCCCAGGGCGCGGTGTGGGGCCTGGTGCACAGCGCGCAGGCGGAGCACCCCGGACGGGTTCTGCTCGTGGACGTCGACACCCCCGCCGGCAGCGATACGGCCGGCGAGCCGGACTGGGCGGCCCTGGCCGAACTGGACGAGCCGCGGCTCGCGGTACGCGGCGGCACGGTGCTGGCGCCGCGGCTGGCACGAGCCGCCGGCGGTCCGGACGCCGTGGCGCTGGACCCGGACGGCGCGGTGCTGATCACCGGTGGCACCGGCGGTCTGGGCGCCCGGGTCGCCCGGCACCTGGCCGCCCGGCACGGGACGCGCCATCTGGTGCTGGTGAGCCGTCGCGGCCCCGCGGCCGACGGCGTCGCCGACCTCGTCGCCGAGCTGGGCGCCGCGGGCTGCGACGCCCGGGTCCTCGCCTGCGACGTGGCCGACCGCGATCAGCTGGCCGAGGTGCTGTCGTCGCTCGACCGACCGCTGACCGCGGTCGTGCACACCGCCGGTGTGCTGGACGACGGTGTCGTCGGGCAGTTGACCCCCGAGCAGGTCGCGAGGGTGCTGCGGCCGAAGGTGGACGCGGCGCTGCATCTGCACGAGCTGACCGCCGGGATGGACCTGTCGGCGTTCGTGCTGTTCTCCTCGGCCGCGGCGCTGATCGGCAGCCCGGGTCAGGCGAACTACGGTGCGGCCAACGCGGCGCTGGACGCGCTCGCCGCGGCGCGACGGGCGGCCGGGCTGCCCGCTTCCTCGCTGGCCTGGGGCCTGTGGGCCGACAGTACCGGCATGACCGGGGAGATGGACGAGGCCGCGCTGGCCCGTCTGTCGCGGATCGGCATCGGAACGATCTCGGCCGAGCTCGGTCTCGCCCTCTTCGACCGGGCCGTCGCGGCCGGAGCGGCACTGCTCGCGCCGGTGCGGCTCGACCTGGCCGCCCTGCGGGCCCAGGCGCGGAGCGGGTCGCTGCCCGCGCTGCTGCGGGGTCTGGCGCCGGCGCGGCGGACCGAGGCCGTGCGGTCGCTGGCGCAGCGGCTCGCCGGCGAAACCGGGGCGAATCGCGAGCGGGTGGTGCTCGATGTCGTACGCGCCCAGGTCGCCGCCGTACTCGGCCACGCCTCCGCGGACGCCGTCGAGCCCGGACGGGCGTTCAAGGACCTGGGCTTCGACTCGCTGAGCGCCGTCGAGCTGCGCAACGGTCTGACCCGGGCCACCGATGTGCGCCTGCCCGCCACGCTGGTCTTCGACCATCCGACCCCCGAGGCGATCGCGCAGTACCTGCTCTCGGTCATCGCCCCGGACCCCGTCGCGAACGACCACGGCTCCCAGGACGAGGACATCCGCGCCCTGGTGGCGTCGATCCCCGTCGCCCGGCTGCGCCGGGCCGGGCTGCTGGACACGCTGCGCGCGCTGGCGGACGACGAGCCGCCCGCGAGCGCTCCGGCGGACCAGGCCCGTGCGTCGATCGACGACATGGACGCTGCGGCCCTCATCCGCATGGCCGCGGGAGGCGCCGGATAGCCCCCTCTTCCCACCCGAACTTGTGCCACAGCCGAAACGCGGACGCCCCGGGGCGCCCCGACATGAAGGTGAACGAGTCATGACCATCGAACAGAACGACCTCGTCGAGGCGCTCCGCACGTCGCTCAAGGAGACCGACCGGCTGCGGCAGGAGAACCAGCGCATCCTCAGCCAGGCCGGTGAACCGCTGGCGATCGTGGGGATGAGCTGCCGCTACCCGGGCGGCGTGCGGTCGCCCGAGGACCTGTGGGAGCTGGTGGCCGAGGGGCGCGACGCCGTCTCGGACATGCCCACCGACCGCGGCTGGGACGCGGAGCGGATGTACGACCCGGACCCCGACCAGCTCGGCAAGGTGTCCACGCGCGGTGGAGGCTTCATCGACGAGGCCGCCGACTTCGACGCGGAGTTCTTCGGAGTCAGCCCGCGCGAGGCGCTGGCCATGGACCCGCAGCAGCGTCTGATGCTGCCGGCGGCGTGGGAGGCGCTGGAGCACGCCGGGATCGACCCGGTGTCGCTGCGCGGCAGCGACACCGGCGTCTTCTGCGGCGTGATCACCTCGGACTACGGCGCGGCCCTGCCCGAGCTGGAGGGCTACCGGCTGACCGGCAAGTCGACCAGTGTCGTGTCCGGCCGGATCTCCTACACCCTGGGGCTCCAGGGCCCGGCCCTGTCGGTGGACACGGCGTGCTCCTCCTCGCTGGTGGCGCTGCACCTGGCGGCGCAGGCCCTGCGTTCGGGGGAGTGCTCCCTGGCCCTGGTCGGCGGCGTCACCGTACTCGCCGGACCGTTCCTGTTCGTGGAGTTCAGCCGGCAGCGCGGGCTGGCTCCCGACGGGCGGTGCAAGTCCTACGCGGCCGCCGCCGACGGGACCGGGTTCTCCGACGGCGTCGGGCTGCTCGTGGTGGAGCGGCTCTCGGACGCGCTGCGCAACGGTCACGAGGTGCTCGCCGTGGTGCGGGGCACCGCCGTGAACCAGGACGGCGCGAGCAACGGCCTGACCGCGCCCAACGGCCCCGCGCAGGAGCGGGTGATCCGGGCGGCGCTGGCGAACGCGAACCTCCGGCCGTCGGACGTGGCGGCCGTGGAGGGCCATGGCACCGGCACGACCCTGGGTGACCCGATCGAGGCGCGGGCCCTGCTGGCCACCTACGGCCGCGAGCGGTCCGAGGAGCCCCTGCTGCTGGGGTCGATCAAGTCGAACATCGGACACAGCTCGGCGGCGGCCGGTGTGGCCGGTGTGATCAAGATGGTGCAGGCCATGCGGCACGGGGTACTGCCCGCGACGCTGCACGTGGACGAGCCTTCCCCGCATATCGACTGGCAGGAAGGCGGGGTGGAGCTGCTGACCGAGGCCCGTGAGTGGCCCGCATCCGACCAGCCGCGGCGTGCGGGTGTGTCGTCCTTCGGCGTCAGCGGCACCAACGCGCATGTGATCCTGGAGGAGTCGCCGGCCGCGGAGGCCGCCGCTCCCGTCGTGGCCGAGCGGCCGTCGGCCGCGGTGCCGGTGGCCCTGTCCGGCCGTACCGACGCGGGGCTGCGCGCCCAGGCCGACCGGCTGCTGGCACATCTCGCGGAGCGCCCCGAGATCTCGCCGGCGGACGCCGGGTTCTCCACGGCCACCACACGGGCGCAGTTGGAGCACCGCGCGGTCGTCGTGGCGTCGGAGCGGGCGGAACTGCTGGCGGGCCTGACGGCCGTGGCCGCGGGCGAGCCCGCGACCGGTGTCGTCGAGGGCCGCCCGGTCGGTGGCGCGACGGCGGTCCTGTTCACCGGCCAGGGGGCGCAGCGGGCCCGGATGGGTGCCGAGCTGGCGAAGGCGTACCCGCGGTTCGATACGGCGTTGGACGAGGTCTGCGCAGAGCTCGACCCCCTGGTCGGCCGCCCGGTCCGCGCTCTGCTGAGCGCCGAGGAGGGTTCGGCCGAGGCGGCGCTGCTGGACTCGACGGAGTACACCCAGGTGTGCCTGTTCGCCGTCGAGGTCGCGCTGTTCCGGCTGGCGGAGTCGCTCGGTGTCCGCCCCGACTTCCTCATCGGGCACTCGGTGGGGGAGATCGTCGCCGCGCATGTGGCGGGCGCGATGTCGCTGCCGGACGCGTGCGCCCTGGTGGTGGCCCGGGGCCGGCTGATGGGCGCCCTGCCCGCCGGGGGCGCGATGGTGGCCGTACAGGCCGCGGAGAGCGAGGTCGCCGAGTCCCTGGCCGGGTTCGACGGCCGTCTGGAGATCGCGGCGGTCAACAGTCCGCGGGCCGTGGTGGTCTCCGGTGACGCCGACGCCGTCGAGGAGTGGCTGCCGAGGGTGGAGGGGCGCAAGACGACGCGGCTGCGGGTGTCCCACGCGTTCCACTCCCCGCGGATGGAACCGATCCTGGCGGAGTTCCGTACGGTGACCGAGGGGATCCGGTTCTCCGAGCCGCGGATCCCGGTCATCTCCAACGTGTCCGGCAAGCAGGTGTCGTCCGAACTGTGCGACGCCGACTACTGGGTGGCGCATGTGCGACACGCCGTCCGCTTCGCCGACGGTGTGCAGACGCTGTACGACCTGGGTGTCCGCCGGTTCCTGGAGCTGGGTCCCGAAGGGGTGCTCTCGGCCATGGCGAGCCAGTGCGTCCCCGCCGGCGGCGGTGCCGTCTTCGCGTCCGCGCTGCGCGCCAAGCACTCCGAGCCGACGACGTTCGCCGCCTTCCTGGGCCTGGCGCACGTGGCCGGCGCGCCGGTGGACTGGCCCGCCTTCTACACGGGGACCGGCGCGCGGCGCGTCGCCCTGCCCACCTACGCCTTCCAGAGCGAGCGGTACTGGCAGACGGGCGTGGACGGCGGTGACGCGGCGGCCGCCGGGCTGCTGCCGGTCGAGCATCCGATGCTGGCCGGGGCGGTACAGGTCGGGGACCGGGACGAGTGGGTCTTCACCGGCCGCCTGTCCACTGACACCCACCCCTGGATACGCGACCACGTCGTCCTCGGTGTGACGCTGATGCCGGGCACGGGCCTGGTGGAGCTGGCCATGGCCGCGGGGCGCCAGGTCGGCCGACCGGCGCTGGACCAGCTGGTCCTGGAGGCGCCGATGGCCTTCGACGACGGAGTGACGCGGTTCGTCCAGGTCGCCGTCGGCGCGCAGAGCGAGGACGGCGCCCGCGAGGTCACCGTCTACTCCTGGCCCGACTCCGCGGACGAGGAGGAGTCGCGGCAGGCCGTCTGCCACGCCCGGGGGCGTCTGGTGGCCGACGCCGAACAGCCCGGAGCGGCCGGGGCCGAGTGGCCCCCGGCCGGCGAGGCGGTGCCGGCGCGGGAGTTGTACACGCTGCTGACCGATATCGGCTTCGACTACGGACCGGTGTTCCAGAACGTGCGCGCGGTGTGGCGCGCGGGCGAGGAGATCTTCGCCGAGGTGGCGCTCTCCGACGACGCCACGGGCACCGGATTCGGAATTCACCCCGCCCTGTTCGACGCCACCCTGCACGGCGGCATGGTGGATGTACGCCCCGGTGACTCGGTGGGGCTGCCGTTCTCCTGGTCGGGTGTCCGGCTGGGCAGGTCCGGCGCCACCCGGGGCCGGGTGCGGATCACGCCGGACGGTGATTCGGCGGTACGGATCGCGGTCACCGACGAGAGCGGTGAGCCCGTGGTGAGCGTGGACCGGCTCGCCGTACGCACGGTGGACCCGGCGCAGCTCGGCGGGGCGCGCTCCGGCGCGCAGAAGTCGCTGTTCCAGGTCGACTGGACCCCGGTGCCCGTCTCGGGCGGGGACGCGGCCCGGGTCGCGGTCCTCGGGGAGTCGGCCCTGGCGGGCGAGCGGTTTGTGAACCTCTACGCGCTGGAGGACGAGATCACCATGGGCGCGCCGGTGCCCGCCGTCGTCCTCGCCTCGGTCGAGACCCCCGCCGGGGCGTCGGACGGGGCCGCGCGGACGGCCGCGACCGCCGCGCTGGAGCTGGTGCAGCAGTGGCTGGTGAGCGATCTGCTCGCCGATGCCCGGCTGGTCGTGGTGACCCGGGGCGCGGTGGCCGTCGGTGACGAGCGGCCGGATGTCGCGCAGGCGGCGGTGTGGGGTCTGGTGCACAGCGCCCAGTCCGAGCACCCGGGGCGGATCGTCCTGGTGGACCTCGACGGCGGCGACGAGCCGGACTGGGGCGCGCTGACCGGACTCGACGAGCCGCAGCTGGCGGTGCGCGAGGGACGGCTGACGGTGCCGCGGCTGGGCCGGACGACCGCGCTGCCCCAGGGCGCGTGGCGGCTGTCCGTCGGGCGCTCGGGCTCGCTGGACGATCTGACCATGCTCCCCTCCGACGGTGACCGCCCGCTGGACGCGCACGAGGTACGGATCGCGGTACGGGCCGCCGGCCTGAACTTCCGCGATGTCCTGATCGCGCTGGGCATGTACCCCGGCAAGGCCGAGATGGGGACCGAGGCATCCGGCACCGTGCTGGAGGTCGGCGCCGATGTGACCGACCTGGCGCCCGGCGATCGTGTCTTCGGCCTGGTCGGCGACTCCTTCGGCCCCGTCGCCGTCGTGGACCGGCGCATGGTGGCCCCGATGCCGGAGGGGTGGTCGTTCACCGACGCCGCCGCCGTTCCGGTGGTCTATCTGACCGCCTACTACGGGCTCGTCCACCTCGCCGGGCTGCGGGCCGGTGAGCGGGTGCTGATCCATGCCGCGGCGGGCGGCGTCGGCATGGCGGCCGTCCAGGTCGCCCAGCACCTGGGTGCGGAGGTGTTCGCCACCGCCAGCCGGCCGAAGTGGGACGCCGTGGCGGGCCTCGGGGTCGCGCGGGAGCGGATCGCGTCCTCGCGTGACCTCACGTACCGGGACACGTTCCTCGGCGCCACCGAAGGCGCGGGTATGGACGTCGTACTCAACTCGCTGTCCGGGGACTTCGTCGACGCCTCCCTTGACCTGCTGCCGCGCGGCGGCCGCTTCATCGAGATGGGCAAGGCCGATGTACGCGACCCGGAGGTGGTGGCGGGTGACCACACGGGCGTGGCCTACCGGTCCTTCGACCTGATGGAGTCGGGTCCCGACCGGCTCCAGGAGATGCTGGGCGAGCTGCTCGCGCTGTTCGGGCAGGGCGCGCTGAAGCTCTCGCCGGTGCGCTCGTGGGACATCCGGCAGAGCCAGGACGCGTTCCGCTTCCTTCGCGAGGGCCGCAACATCGGCAAGGTGGTGCTGACGGTTCCCACCCCGGCGCGCCTGGACGGCCACGTCCTGATCACCGGTGGCACCGGTGGTCTGGGGGCCGAGCTCGCCAGGCACCTGGCCGAGGGGGGCGCCGAGCAGCTGCTGTTGGTGAGCCGGCGCGGCCCGGCCGCCGAGGGGGCGGCGGAGCTGGCCGCCGACCTGGAGGCGCTCGGCGTCTCCGTCCGCGTCGAGCCGTGCGACGTATCCGACCGCGAGCAGGTGGCGCGGCTGCTGGATTCCCTGGACGAGCCGCTCACCGCGGTCGTCCACGCGGCAGGTCTGCTCGACGACGGTGTGGTCGAGTCCATGACCGCGGACCAGGTGGCCAGGGTGATGGGCCCGAAGGTCGATGCCGCATGGCACCTGCACGAGCTCACGGCGGACATGGAACTCTCCGCGTTCGTCCTCTTCTCCTCGGTGGCCTCGCTGATCGGCAGCCCGGGACAGGCGAACTACGCGGCGGCCAACGCCGCCCTCGACGCGCTCGCCGCCCGGCGCCGCGCGTCCGGACTCCCGGCCACCTCCCTGGCCTGGGGCCTGTGGGCGAACGAGGCCGGTATGGCCGGCCAGCTCGGCGAGGCCGACTTCGCGCGGCTCCAGCGGATGGGTGTCCGTCCGCTCTCCGCGGAGCTGGGTCTCGAACTGCTCGATCACGCGCTGGAGCTGGACCAGCCGCTGCTGGCGCCGGTGCGGCTCGACCTGGCCGCCCTGCGCGGCCAGGCGGCCGCGGGGATGCTGCCCCCGCTGCTGCGCGGACTCGTCCGGGCGCCCGCCCAGGAGGCGGGGGCCGGCGAATCGCTGGCCGAGCGGCTGGCGGGCGTGGCCGAAGCGGACCGCGAGGAGTTCGTCCTCACCCTGGTGCGCACGCAGGTCGCGGCGGTGCTGGGGCATGACGCACCGGACGCCGTGGAGCCGGAGCGCCCCCTCCAGGAAATGGGCTTCGACTCCCTGAGCGCCGTCGAACTCAGCAACCGGATCAGCCGGGTCACCGGCCTGCAGGTCGAGTCGACCCTCGTCTTCGACCACCCCGCGGCCGGCGCCATCGCCCGGCACCTGCTCACGCTGGTGGAGCCCGAGGCCGGGGCCGCGACGGCGGAAGCCGCCACGGAGGCGACGGAGCCCGCTTCGGAGGAGGCCGAGATCCGCGGCCTGCTGGCGTCGATCCCGATCGACCACCTTCGTGAGGCAGGGCTGCTCGACACACTGCGCGACCTGGCGCTCAGCAACGCACAGCGGTGATCCGGTCATGAAAGGGATGAGGACAGAAATGGACACGCTCAACACATCGCAGCAGGAGGTCATACCCGCCTCCGCGCTACCGGGTCCCCGCAGCCCCATGATCGTCCAGGGGATGCAGCTCTTCCGCAACCCCGTGTCGTTCATGCTCAACTGCCGTGAGCGGTACGGAAAGCGCTTCGAGCTGAACATCATGCCCGAGGGCAGCACGATCTTCGTGATCTCCGACCCCGACGAGATCAAGTCGGTCTTCCTCGCCCCGCGCGACGTCCTGCACACCGGCAAGGGGAGCTCGGCGCTGGAGAAGTTCATCGGCCAGACGGGGCTCGCCTGGCTGGACGAGGAGAAGCACCTCGCCCGGCGCAAGCAGCTGATGCCCAGCATCAAGGGCCCGGCGCACAAGCGGATCGAGGCCTCGGTCCACGAGATGGCCGAACGCATCGTGGCCACCTGGCCGCGCGGAGAGGTGGTGGCCCTGTACCCGTACATCCACCGCTTCACCATCCAGGTCATCCGTGAGGTGGTCTTCGGGAAGCACGTGCCCTCCTGCTGGGACGAGCTGAACGAAGTGGTCTGGGACATGCTGAGCCTGAACCGCCGCGTCACATCCATGATCGAGACGCACACCATGTCGCCGTTCGCGGTGAAGATGCTCAGGGCCGTCCGTCCCCTGGGTCTCGACCGCTTCTTCAAGAACCGGGCCCGGGCGGACGCCCTGATCGCCCAGGCCGTCGCCGAGCGCATGGAGTCCGGGGAGCCCGGGGACGACATGCTCGCGGTGCTCCTCGGCATCACCCGCGAGGACGGCTCGGCGCTCAGCGCCGTGGAACTGCGCGACGAGATCATGACGATGTTCCTCGCGGGCACCGAGACCACCTCGGCCGCCATCTGCTGGGCGCTGGAGACCCTGAGCCGGGAGCCGGCCGTCCGCGAACGACTGGTCGCCGAGATCGACGAGGGCGGCGACAGCTATCTGACGGCGGTGGTCCACGAGGTGCTGCGGGTGTACCCGCCGACCCCCCAGATCATCCCCCGCGAGGTGATGAAGCCGATCGAGATCGGCGGCGTACGGTACGAGCCGGGCATGCATCTGTGGGCGAGCGGCATCCTGGTCCACAACGACCCGGCCATCTACCCGGAGCCGCAGGTGTTCCGCCCGGAGCGCTGGCTGGACACCAAGCCCAGCGCGCACACCTGGATCCCGTTCGGGGGCGGTCACACCCGGTGCCTGGGCGACCGCATCGCCATCCTGGAGATGAAGGCCGTCCTGCGCGAGGTGCTGTCCACCTGCGAGCTGCACCGCAAGGACACCAAGCCGGAAGGGCCCCGCAGTCGCATCGTGACGATGACGACGAAACACGGGACCCGGGTCGAGCTGAGGCCGCGTGTCCGCGCGACTAGCCTGGTCGGCGAACCCGAAGCCTGACATCCAGTCAGTGCGGCGCTTAGCCATACGAGATGAACAGAGGTCACCCCATGAAGCTCCCCAACTCCGCTCACTACGACCGGCCTTGGCGCGTCCACGAGATCGCGAAGGACTTCGAACTCGAGGACGTCTGGCGCCTGCCGACGCCCGGCGGCCCGGACGATCTCGACCGTCTGGTACGGCAGTTCGCCTCGCCCGACGACGACGAGATCTCGGACGTCGTCGTGCGGACCCTCTTCGCGATCCGCTGGAAGCTCGGGGCGATCCTGGGCTGGGACAAGCGGGGGTCCGGTCTCGGCGACCGGGTGACGACGATGCGCGATCGGCTGCCGCAGGACCTCCTGGACGGACGCCGGGGACCCGACCTCAAGGTCGTCCCCTTCTATTCCGTGTACCAGACGGACACCGAGTGGGTGGCCGAGCTGGCGAACAAGACCGTGCACTGCCTGCTGCACATGGGGTGGGTCAAGGACGAGGAAGGCGACGGGTACCACGCGCAGATGGCGGCCCTGGTCAAGCCCAACGGCACATTCGGCAAGACCTATATGGCCGCCATCAAGCCCATCCGCCGCACGCTCGTGTACCCGCAGTTGATCCGGTCGATCGGACGCAACTGGACGAAGTACAGCTGAGCCGGGTCACGACCCGGCCCGTCCCGCCACGACGCAGCACCACACAGCCAGAACCAAGAACGAGGTAGACCACATGACATCCATGCCCGGCTGGAATTTCGCCAAGTTCGCCGAAGGCATACGGGCGCTGGGCATCAGCGGACCGCCGGTGTCCGGGATTCTCCCGGGCGCCAAGCACGGCACGGACGAACTGATGACCAACTTCGCCTCGGTCAACTTCCTGGACCTTCAGCGCCGGGAGGACGTGATGCAGGTCCTCGTCGACGCCACCAGGCAGTACGGCCTCGGCAGCGGCGGCTCCCGGATCGTGCAGGGCGTCACACCCCCGCACATCGACATGGAGGAGACGGTCGCCGCCTACCTGGGCAAGGAGGCCGCGATCAGCTTCGCGACCGGCACCGTCGCGAACATCGGCTTCATCAACGCGATGGCCAACACCCAGTCCTTCATGCCCGGTCTGGCGATGGTCAACCGGGACACGGTCTTCGTGTACGACCGGGACGCGCACTGGTCGCTGTGGAAGGCGGCGGAGGGCCTGAAGTTCGGTGAGCGCCTCTTCTCGTTCCGCCACAACGACGTCGGGAGCCTTGAGGAGGTCCTCAAGGAGCAGCAGGGCAAGCGGGTCGTGGTGGTGTTCGAATCCGTGTACTCGATCGACGGCACCGTCGCCCCGATGCACGAGATGGTCGACGTATGCGAGCGCTACGGCGCCCTGTCGTACATCGACGACGCCAACGGCTTCCTGGTCTACGGCCCCGAGCACCGCAACTTCGCCCAGGAGTACGCGGGCATGCTGCGCGCCACCTTCATCATGGTGTCGATGAAGAAGGCCGTCGGCCTCGAAGGCGGACTGATCGCGGGCCCCCGGGACGCCATCCAGGCATTCGAGCTCCTCTCCGGCACCGGATCCTTCACCGCCGGCATGTCCGCTCCGGCCGCGGCCGGAGCGAGCTACATCACCCGGCTCCTGGCGGAGAAGGAGCCGGAGATCGTCGACAGCTATCTGGCGAAGGTGGCCGGCTTCCGCAAGAAGCTGCTCGACGCCGAGCTGCCGATCACGGACACCGAGACCTGCTTCAGCTCGGTCATGATCGGTGACGAGAGGAAGTGCGTCGAGGTCTTCGGCGCGTTCCTGGAGCACGGGATCCGCGTCCCGCCCTATCTGTACCCGGCGGCGCGGCGGGGACAGGCGGTGCTGCGCATCATCGTCAACGCGGCGCACACCGATGAACAGATCGACCACCTCGTCGAGGTGTCGATGAAGCTGCGCGCCCAGGGCCTGTTCTAGGCCGTGTCCGCACCGTAGCGCCGTCCGCCCGCAGGGCGGGGCCCGCGGTTCCCCCGGCCCGGCGGCCGGGGGTGCCCGGTGCGTGCGTCTTCCCCGTGGCCTTCGGCACGGGTGGTGCCCCGGGCGGTTGACCTCGTCCGGGACGTACTCGGGAGATCCCGGCAACGGTGCGGGTACCTCCCGTGCCCGAAGGGCTACGGGGGAGTGCGCGCAGGGCGTCGCGGGCCGGGCGGGACGGTACGGACCCGGCCCGGGCTGCGTCCTCGCCGCGGCGCCGTCCGCCGACGGTGACCGGACCCGCCGGTCGCCACCTTCGAATCCGACAGCAACGCTTGAGCTTCCTGACTGGGAGAGGTCTGAACTGATGCACGTGAACCAGGTCGAGCGGCGGGACGATGCCCCGGTCCGGGACGCCGTCGCCGTCGTCGGGATGGGGTGCCGGGTTCCCGGGGCGGACCACCCGCGGGCCTTCTGGAAGCTGTTGCGCGACGGCGAGGACGCCATCACCGAGGCGCCCGCCGACCGCTGGTACGACGTCGAGGATCTCGCGCCGTACCGCCGGGGTGGATTCGTCGAGCGGGTCGCCGACTTCGACGCCGCGTTCTTCGGCATATCCCCGCGCGAGGCCGCGGCGATGGACCCGCGCCAGCGCCTGGCGCTGGAGCTGAGCTGGGAGGCGTTGGAGGACGCCCACACGGCGCCGGAGTCCCTGCGGGGAACGTCCACCGCGATCTTCCTGGGCGCCACCGGCGACGACTACGCCTCACTCGTCCCCCGGCACGGCCTGGACGCGGTCTCGCACCACTCCCTCGCCGGGCTGAGCCGGGGCCTGATCGCCAACCGGATCTCCCACCAACTGGGCTTCCACGGACCGAGCATGACCGTGGACACCGCTCAGTCCTCCTCGCTCGTCGCCGTCCACCTGGCGTGCCAGAGCCTTCTGTCGGGCGCGACGCGGACGGCGCTGGCGGGCGGGGTGCATCTGAACCTGGTGCCGGACAGCACCCTCGCGCTGGCCCGGGCCGGCGCCCTGTCCCCCGACTGCCGCAGCTACACCTTCGACGCGCGGGCCAACGGCTTCGTACGGGGCGAAGGCGCGGGCATGGTCGTCCTCAAGCGCCTGGAGGACGCCGTCGCCGACGGTGACCGTGTCTACTGCGTACTGCTGGGCAGTGCGGTCAACCACGACGGGGACGGGCAGGCGCTGACCGTCCCCGACAGCCTCGCGCAGCAGGCACTGCTCCGCGAGGCCCACGCCCGGGCGGGCGTCGTACCGGAGCAGGTCGGATACGTCGAGCTGCACGGCACCGGCACCAGGGCCGGCGACCCGGTGGAGGCCGGTGCCCTCGGCTCCGTCTTCGCCGCGACCCGGCCGGGCGATGATCCGCTGCTCGTCGGCTCGGTGAAGACCAATATCGGCCACCTCGACGCGGCTTCGGGCGTCGTGGGACTGATCAAGGTCGCCCTGTCGATGCGGCAGGGCGTCCTCCCCGCGAGCCTCAACTACACCGAGCCGCACCCCGCCATCCCCATGGACACCTGGCGTCTGCGGGTCAACGCGGCCAACCGCGAGTGGACCGGCGACGACCGGATCGCCGGGGTCAGTTCGTTCGGCGTCGGCGGCACCAACTGCCATCTCGTCGTCGGCGCCCGACCCGTCGCCGCCGTACCGGAGGCCGTACCGGACGCCGCCGGCCCGAGTGAGCCGGTTCCCGTGGTGGTCTCCGGCAAGTCGGCCGCCGCCCTGCGCGCCCAAGCCGGCCGGCTGCGGCAGTGGGTGGCGGACGACGACACCCTGCGCCCGTCGGACGTCGGCTTCTCCACCGTCACGACCCGCTCGGCGCTCAAGCACCGCGGCGTCGTCGTCGCAGCCGACCGCGCCGAACTGCTCACCGGCCTGGCGGCGTTGTCGTCGGGCGAGCCCGCGGCGCACATCACCGAGGGCTCGGCGGCGGCCCCCGCGGGCGTGGTCTGGGTCTTCCCCGGCCAGGGGTCCCAGTGGGCCGGCATGGCACGCGGCCTGTGGGACTCGTCCCCCGTCTTCGCCGCCCGGATGACGGAGTGCGAGCACCTGCTGGGCTCCATGGTGGACTGGTCGCTCCGGGAGGTGCTGGCGGACGAGGAGGCGCTGGCCCGTGTGGACGTGGTGCAGCCCGCCCTGTTCGCCGTGATGGTCTCCCTGGCCGAGGTGTGGCGTTCGGCGGGTGTCCTGCCGGACGCCGTCGTGGGGCACTCCCAGGGCGAGATCGCCGCCGCGTGCGCGGCGGGGATCATCTCACTCGCCCACGGGCTGCGGCTCTCGGTGGGGCGCAGCCTCGCCATCGACGCCACGCTCTCCGGCAAGGGCGCACTGGCCTCGCTCGCCATGCCCGCCGCCGACGTGGACCGCGACCGGGTGTCGGTCGCGGCCGTCAACGGACCGAACGCCGTGGTCGTCTCGGGCGACGTGGCGGCCGTGCACGCCGTCGTCGACGACTGTCGCACCCGCGGCATCCGCGCCAAGGTCATCCCCGTCGACTACGCCTCCCACTCGGCCCATGTGGAGGCCATCCGGGACGAGGTGCTGCGCGCCGCCGACGGCATCGAGACGACCGACACGGGCGTCGCGTTCTACTCGACGGTCACCGGTGGCCCGATCGACGTACGGGACATGGACGCCGAGTACTGGTACCGCAATCTCCGCCAGGAGGTGCGGTTCTCGGAGACCATCGGGAAGCTCGCCGACGCGGGCCATGGGGTGTTCGTCGAGATCAGCCCGCATCCGGTGGTGACCATGGCCATCTCGGACACCGTGGAGGACGCGGTCGTCCAGGGCACACTGCGCCGTGGGGAGGACGAGCCGCGACGGCTGCTGCTGTCCATGGCCGAGCTGTACACCAAGGGCGTCGAGGTGGACTGGGACCGCCTCTTCACCGGCGCGCGCCGCGTGGAGCTGCCCACCTACGCCTTCCAGCGCCTGCCGTACTGGGTCACCGGCCAGGGGGCCGTACCGCAGGGTCTGCCGTCGCCCGGGGGCGCCGGGGCCGCCGAACACGGACGGGCCCCGCAGGTGGCCGAAGCCCCGCCGACCGCCGAGGGCACCCCGGCCGTGCTGGGCGACAAGGAGCTGTGGACGCTGATCCGCTCGCAGTCGGCGGCCGTACTGGGACTGAGCGACCCCCGGGCGGTCGAGGCGGACGCCACGTTCAAGGAGCAGGGCTTCGACTCCGTGACCGCCGTGGAGCTGCGGAACCGGCTGACCCCCGCGACCGGCCTGCGGCTGCCGTCCTCCCTGCTGTTCGACCACCCCACTCCCACCCTGCTCGTGCGGCACCTGCGCGAACGGCTCTCCGGCGGGCGTGAGGACCAGCACCAGCGGGACACCGCGGCGGCCGTCACGGCAGGCGCCGCGGCAGCCGTCGCGGACGACCCGGTGGCCATCGTCGGCATGAGTTGCCGGCTGCCCGGCGGTGTCTCGTCCCCCGAAGACCTGTGGCGGCTGGTGTCCGAAGGCGCCGACGCGATATCCGGGTTCCCCGAGGACCGGGGCTGGCGGCTGGACGCCCGCGCGGACTTCCCGCGCAAGGGCGGCTTCCTGGCCGACGCCGGCGACTTCGACGCGGCCTTCTTCCGGATCAGCCCGCGTGAGGCGCTGGCGATGGACCCGCAGCAGCGACTGGTGCTGGAGGCCGTCTGGGAGGCCCTGGAGCACGCAGGGCAGGACCCCACGGCGCTGCGCCGCAGCCGGACGGGCGTCTTCATGGGCGCCATGGCCCAGGACTATCTGCCGCAGCTGAACGACGTACCCGGTGACCTCGGCGGCCACGCCCTGACGGGAAGCGCGACCAGCGTGGTCTCCGGACGGGTCGCCTACACCCTGGGCCTGGAGGGCCCTGCGGTCTCGGTGGACACCGCGTGCTCGTCGTCGCTGGTGGCGCTGCACCTGGCCGCACAGTCGCTGCGTGCGGGTGACTGCTCCCTGGCGCTGGCGGGCGGTGTCACGGTGATGTCGACGCCGGGCATGTTCGTGGAGTTCGCGCGGCAGAGCGGGCTGTCGCCCGACGGCCGCTGCAAGGCGTTCTCCGACGCGGCCGACGGCACCGGCTGGTCCGAGGGGGTGGGCGTACTGGTGCTGGAGCGGCTGTCGGACGCCCGGCGCAACGGCCACCGTGTGCTGGCCGTGGTCCGGGGCAGCGCGATCAACCAGGACGGCGAGAGCAACGGGCTCACCGCCCCCAACGGCCCCTCGCAGGAGCGGGTGATCCGGCAGGCACTGGCGAGCGCCGGGCTGGCCCCGTCGGACGTCGACGCGGTCGAGGCGCACGGCACCGGCACCACGCTGGGCGACCCGATCGAGGCCCAGGCGCTGCTGGCGACGTACGGCCAGGAGCGGACGGAGCCCCTGTGGCTGGGCTCGGTGAAGTCCAACATCGGGCACACCCAGGCCGCCGCGGGCGCCGCCGGCATCATTAAGATGATCATGGCGATGCGGCACGGCGCGCTACCGCGCACCCTGCATGCCGAGGAGCCGTCCCGGCATATCGACTGGTCCTCGGGCGCGGTGGAGCTGCTCACCGAGGAGCGGGCATGGCCGCGGTCCGGGCGGCCGCGACGGGCGGCTGTCTCCTCGTTCGGGATCAGCGGCACCAACGCCCATGTCGTCATCGAGCAGGGCGATATCCACGGCGACGGCGACGGCGCTCCGCTCCCCGATGGCGGCGACGAGCAGACGCCGGCCGGCCTGGTGCCCTGGCTGCTGTCCGCGCGCGGCTCCAAGGCGCTGGCCGGCCAGGCGGAGCGGCTTCGGGCGGCGGCGTCCGCCGAGCCCGCGCCGTCCGTGGCCGGGGTCTCGCTGTCCCTGTCCACTCGACGGGCCCACTTCGACACCCGCGCGGTGGTCCTGGGCGACGGGCACGAGGAACTGCTGACCGGTCTTGCGGCGCTGGCCAAGGGCGAGCGAGCCGCGGGCGTGGTCACCGGAGCCCCCGGGCCCCTGGCCTCGGCCGTCGGCGTGCTGTTCTCCGGGCAGGGCAGCCAGCGACCGGGCATGGGCGGTGAACTCATCCGTACGTTCCCGGTGTTCGCCAAGGCATGGCACGAGGTCTGCGCCGAACTCGACCCCGTCCTTGAGCACCGGATCGACGACGTGGTGACGGCCGAGAAGGGCTCCGACGCGGCGGCGCTGCTGGACGAGACGGGGATGACGCAGCCGGCGCTCTTCGCGTACGAGGTGGCCGCCTACCGGCTGCTGGAGTCGCTGGGCATCACCCCCGCGGTACTGGTGGGGCACTCGATCGGTGAACTGGCCGCGGCCCATGTGGCCGGGGTGTTCTCGCTCGCCGACGCCGCCCGGTTGGTGGCCGCCCGCGGCAGGCTGATGCAGGCCCTGCCCAGGGGCGGGGCGATGCTGGCGGTCCAAGCCGCCGAGGACGAGGTCCGCGAAGCGCTCGAAGGCCAGGAAGGACCGGCGTCGATCGCCGCCGTCAACGGCCCGCTGTCCACCGTCGTCTCGGGGGACGAGGACACCGTCGTCGCGATCGGGTCGGTCTTCGCGGCGCAGGGCCGCAAGACGACCCGGCTGCGGGTCTCCCACGCGTTTCACTCGCCGCTGATGGAACCCATGCTGGCGGAGTTCACCGAGGTCGCCAGGTCGGTGACGTACGCCCCGCCGCGTATCCCGGTCGTCTCGAACGTGACCGGCGGCATCGCCGAGGACGGCGAGCTGGAGCGTCCCGAGTACTGGGTGCGGCATGTACGGGACACCGTCCGGTTCACCGACGGCGTCCGCGCCGCGGTCGGGGCAGGCGCCGACGTGCTGGTGGAGGTCGGCCCCGACGGGGTGCTGTCCGCCATGGCGCAGGAGAGCCTGGCCGATACGGCGCCGCAGGTGCGGGCCGTCCCCCTCGCGCGCAAGGACCGCTCCGAGGCCCGGTCGTTCGTCGCGGCGCTGGCCCGCCTCCATGTCGAGGGGATACCGGTCGACTGGTCGGCCTACCTCGGCGCGCTCGGTGTCGCCGCGGGCCATACCGAGCTGCCCACCTACGCCTTCGACCGGCAGCGGTACTGGGCGGAGCGGCCGGCCGCCGGGGGCGATGTCGCCGGCGCGGGGCTCACCTCCGTCGAGCACCCCTTCCTCTCGGCCTCCACCGACCTCGCGGTCGGCGACCAGACCGTCCTCACCGGCCAGGTCTCCCTGGCCGACGACCCGTGGCTGGCCGACCACGCCGTCTTCGGCGCCACGGTCTTCCCCGGCGCGGCCTTCGTCGAGATGGCGCTCCGCGCCGTGGATCTCGACGGTCACCTCGGTCGCCTCGCCGACGGACTCGGCGGCGCGGGCGTCGGCCTGGAGGAGCTCACCCTCCAGGCGCCCCTGATCCTCGGTACGGACCCGGTGCGCCTCCAGATCGTCCTCGGCGGGCCCGACGACTCCGGGCGGCGCGAGATCGGGATCTACTCCCGGGCGGCGGCCGGCCCGGCCCCCGCCTGGACCCGGCACGCGACCGGCTATCTGTCCACGGCGGCACCGGCCCCGCGGGACGCCGTGGCGCAGACGTGGCCCCCGCGGGACGCCACCGAGGTCGAACTCGCCGGCTTCTACCCGGAGCTGACCGGGCGGGGCTACGGCTACGGACCGGCCTTCCAGGGGCTGACCGCCCTGTGGGCCGCGGGCGACGAGGTCTACGGCGAGATCCGGCTCCCCGACGGCGTGGCACACGCCACCGGCGGGTTCGGTGTCCACCCCGCGGCCTTCGACGCCGCGCTGCACCCGATGCTGTCGCTCCTCGCACAGGCCACGTCCGAGTCCGGGTCCGAAGCCGCGGGAGCGGACGCGGGCGCGGCGGCCCTGCTGCCCTACGCCTGGTCGGGGGTGTCGCTGCACACCCCCGCCGGCCCGCGGTTGCGGGTGCGCATCGCGCGGAAGGGCCCACGCGAGGTGTCCCTCGCGATCACGGGCCAGGACGGGCAGCCGGTGCTCTCCGTCGACTCCCTCCTGCTCATGCCCGCCTCCGCGGCGCAGCTGACCGGTGGGGCCGGTGAGGACGGCCTGTTCGTCGTGGAGTGGACGGCCCGGCCCGAGGCGGCGGACGCCGCGCACCGTACGAACCCGGAGTTCGTGTACATCGAGCCGGCGCCGGACGAGGACGTTCTGGCGGCGGCGCGGCGGCACACCCAGGATGTGCTCGCCCGCGTCCAGGAGAGGCTGCGTGCGCAGACCGCCACGGACGGGCCGCTGGTGTTCGTCACCCGGCACGCGATGGCGGTGACCGGCGAAGAGACACCCGACCCGGCGGGCGCGGCGATCTGGGGCCTGGTGCGCGCGGTCCTCGCCGAGCACCCCGGCCAGTTCGCACTCGTCGACACCGACGGCACCGAGGAGTCCCGGGCCGCGCTGCGGACCCTGGACGTCTCCGGCGAACCCCAGTCGGCCGTCCGCGGCGGTGTGCTCCACATCCCGCGCCTGGTCGTGGCGCGGGCGACGGCGGCCGGCCGCCCGAAGTGGGACCCGCGGGGCACCGTCCTGCTCACCGGCGCCACCGGCGCCCTCGGCGAGCTGGTCGCCCGGCACCTCGTCACCGAGCACGGCGTACGGAACCTGCTGCTGCTCAGCCGGCGCGGGCCGCAGGCCCCGGGCGCGGCCGAACTGGCACAGGAGCTGACCGCACTCGGCGCCGCGGTCACCCAGGCACCCTGCGACGTCTCCGACCGCGCGGCCCTCGCCGAGCAGTTGGCGCGCATCCCCGGGACGGCCCCCCTGACCGCGGTCGTCCATCTGGCGGGCGTGCTGGACGACGCGGCGTCGGACTCCATGACACCGTCGCAGTTGGACCGGGTGCTCGGTCCGAAGGCGGATGCCGCGTGGCATCTGCACGAGCTCACGGCGGGGACGGAACTCTCCGCGTTCGTGCTCTACTCCTCGGTCGTCGGCACGCTGGGCAACGCGGGACAGGCCAACTACGCCGCGGCCAACGCGTTCCTCGACGCCCTGGCGGCCGGCCGCAAGGCCGCCGGACTGCCCGCGCTCGCACTGGCGTGGGGCCCGTGGGAGGTCGGCATGGCGGGCAAGCTCGCCGAGACCGACCTGCGCCGCTTCCGGCGCAATGGCATGGTGCCCCTGTCCGCGAAGCAGGGCGTGGACCTGTTCGACGCGGCGCTCGCACGGCACGAGGCGTCCTTGGTTCCCGTCGTGCTGGACCGGACCGCCATCGAGCAGCAGGACAGCCCGCCGGTGCTGCTGCGCGGCATGGTCGAGCCGCGTGCCGAGCGCGTCGAGGAGGACGCCGTACCCCCGGTCCTCAAGCGGCTGGCGGGGCTGGACCGCGCGGACCAGGTGGATGAACTCCGGGCCCTGCTGCTGTCCACCGCGGCGGTGGTGCTGGGCTATCCCGACGCCGACGACATCGACGCCGATATGTCCTTCCAGGAGATCGGCTTCGACTCGCTGAGCGGTGTGGAGTTCCGTAACCACGTCAAACAGGACACCAGGATCCAGATCCCGCCGACCGTCATCTACAACTACCCGACCCCGGCCGCCCTGGCCGAACGCCTGTGGGAGCTGCTGTTCGCACCGGACGCCCAGGACGGGGAGCAGCGGGACGACGAGGACGCAGCCGCGGAAGAGGCCGAGGAGGAGCTCGACTCGATGGATGCCGCGGACCTGATCGAACGAGTTTTCTCCGAGTGAGGACAGGAACGATGAACACCGAGGACCTGAAGACCGTTCGCCGGTTCGTCAAGGAGCACCTGAGCGGCGACGGCGAGCAGATGGACACCCTGGCGGAGAAACCCCACCAGGTGTACGACGCGTTCCGCGAGACGGGGCTCTCCAACTGGTGGCTGCCCGAGGAGCTCGGCGGCCGCGGACTGTCCCTGGAGGACAGCGTCGAGATCGTGAACGAGATCTCCTACGGCGACGCCGGGGTGGCCTTCACCCTGTTCATCTCGGTCCTGGGCACCAGCATGGTCCAGCTCTACGGATCGGACGAGCTGAAGGCCCGCTACCTGGAGCCGATGGCCGCCCGCGGCTCGTTCTGCGCGGCACTGGGGAGCGAGCGGAACGCCGGCAGCGAGCTGGACAGGATCGAGACGGTCGTCTCCCGCGACGGGGACGACCTCGTCATCACCGGTGACAAGTTCTTCTCCACCAACACCGACTTCGCGGACTTCATCGTGGTCGTGGCCCGAGCCGCGGACAACCCCGAGGAGTACCACGCGATCCTCGTCCCCCGGGGCACCCCGGGCATCGAGATCGTCAAGCGGTGGGACGTCATCGGCCTCCGGGCCTCCCACACCTACCAGGTGCGGCTGGACAACTGCCGGGTGCCGAAGGCCAACCAGTTGGCGGGCTCGGGGCTGCGACTCCTGGAGATCGGCCTCAACGCGAGCCGCATCCTGATCGCCACAACGGCGGTCGGTATCGCCCGGCGCATCCGCGACCACTGCATGACCTATGCCAAAACGAAGCCCTTCCGCGGCGGCACGCTCGTCCAGAGCCCGGTCTTCGCACAGAAGCTGGGGCAGATGGAGATGCAGATCGACGTCATGAAGGGCCACTGCCTCCGCGCGGCCCGCGACTACGACAAGGTCATGTCGGACCCCCAGGCCCCGGCTGTGTTCGCCCGCCAGGGCACGCTCAAGACGGCGCTGACGGCGAAGATGTTCTGCGGCCAGGCGGCCTGGGACGTGGCCTCCGTCGGCTCGGAGATGTTCGGCGGACTCGGCTACACCAACGACCACCCCATCGGAAAGCTCGTCCGGGACGTGCGCTACGTCTCGATCGTCGAAGGCGGCGACGACGTGATGCGCGACCTCCTCTTCAACCGCTACGTCATCCCCGTCCCACGCCGGTCCTAGCCACCTCGCGTCTCGTCGGGGGGGGGGGGCCCCCCGGGGGGG
>NZ_JBHYZV010000080.1:0-31774 GCF_042753905.1 Streptomyces sp. NPDC059248
CGTACGGCGGCACCCTTGCCGCGGGTGCCGCCGTACGCCCGCCGCCATCACACCCCGGCGCTCCCGTTCCCGGCCCCCACGGGCGGGGCAGTGGCGCCGGCCATCGGGGCGGGCTCCGCACCCGCCCCGGCCGCGATCCGGCTCGGAGCCGGCCCCCGCAGCTCCAGCCTGCGGGAGAGCACGGCGAGGGCCAGCGCGGACGCGGCGAGCGCCGCCCCCACCCAGTTGGGCGCGGTGTAGCCGAATCCGGCCGCGATCACCAGGCCGCCGAGCCAGGCCGCGATCGCGTTGCCCAGGTTGAACGCCCCGATATTGACCGCCGACGCGAGGGTGGGGGCGGCCGCCGCCTGGTCGAGGACCCGCTTCTGCAGCGGCGGTACGGTGGCGAAGCCGAGCGCGCCGATCAGGGCGACCGTCACCGCGGCGGCGACCCGGTGGTGCGCGGTCACGGCAAAGAGCGCGAGGACCACGGCGAGGGCGCCCAGCGACCCGTACAGCACCGGCATCAGGGCCCGGTCGGCGAGGCGCCCGCCGACGAGGTTGCCGACGACCATGCCCGCACCGAACAGCACCAGCAGCCAGGTCACCGAACCGTCCGCGTACCCGGTGACCTCGGTCGCCATCGGCGCGATATAGGTGATCGACGCGAAGACGCCGCCGAAGCCGAGCACCGTCATCGCCATGGCCAGGAGCACCTGGACGTTGCGGAAGGCGGCGATCTCGTCCCGCAGCCGCACGCCCTCGGGGCGGGGGACGTCCGGCACCAGCCGCAGGACGCCCACGAGACCGATCACCCCCACGGCGGCGACCAGCAGGAAGGTGAGGCGCCAGCTCACGGCCTGCCCCACGACCGTCCCGAGCGGCACCCCGACCAGGTTGGCCGCCGTCAGCCCCGTGAACATCAGCGCGATCGCCCCCGCCCTCCGCCGGGAGTCCACCAGATCGGCGGCGACGACCGATCCGATCCCGAAGAAGGCGCCGTGGGCGAGGGACGTCAGCACCCGGCCCGCGAGCATCAGCCAGAAGTCGGGGGCCAGCGCCGACAGCAGATTGCCGGCGACGAAGAGCCCCATCAGGACGGCCAGTACCGTACGGCGCCGAACGCGCGCGCCGATGACGGTCATCAGCGGCGCTCCGAGGACGACACCGAGCGCGTACCCGGTGACGAGCCACCCGGCGAGCGGAATCGACACCCCGTACTCGTCGGCGACCTCGGGCAGCAGCCCCATGATCACGAACTCGGTGGTTCCGATACCGAAAGCCCCGACGGCCAGGGCGAGAAGGGCGAGCGGCACGGGGTACCTCCATCGATTGCCATCGCATCTTGTCCGCGTGAACAATAATTGCAGACGCGGCATATCTGCAAGCGCATGTGCTTGGGGCCCCGGCCGGCGGCGGGCGCGGCCGGAATGCCACCCGACCCGGCCGCCCGGCGGCGATTTCGCGCCGCATTCGGCTTTCCACGGCGCTTCCCCGATTCCGTGGCTGGGCCAAGAGGCCGGAAGGTGCGCAACAATGGGCGCGTGTTGGGCAACCTTCCCGAGGAATCAACCAGTTTCGTCGGACGGAACTGGGAACTGTTCCGGCTGGACCGGGCATTGAGGAAGCACCGCATCGTCACCCTCGTCGGTCCCGGCGGCGTCGGAAAATCACGGTTGGCGCTGCGCGCCGCCCATCAGGTCGCCGAGGGATTCCCCGATGGGGTGGCCTGGGCCGAACTCTCCCCGCTGTACGGGGACCGGCTGCTGCTCGCCACCGTCTCCGACGCCTGCGATCTGGCGGACCATACGCCCCGTATGCCGGTGGACGCCCTGTGCGAATGGCTCACGCAGAAGCGGCTGCTGCTGGTGCTCGACTCCTGTGAGCACCTCGTCGGCCCGTGCCGGGTGCTGATCGGGGATCTGCTGACCGCGGTCCCGGGTCTGACCGTGCTCGCCACCAGCCGCCAGCCGCTCGGTCTCGACGACGAACGGCTGATCGACGTCGAGCCGCTGCCGCTGGACGGGCCGGACGCGCTGGAGCTGTTCACCCAGCGGGTCCTGGCCGCGGGCGGATCCGTCCCTGCCGCGACACGGCCGGGCGCCCCCGCGGATGACGACGGGGAGGCCATCGGGTTCGCCGCCCGGGACGGGGCGGCGGCGGCCCGCTGGATCTGCCGTCGGCTCGACGGCATCCCGCTCGCCCTGGAACTGGCCGCCGCCCATGCGGCCCGGACCGGTGTGATGGAGGTCGCCGAGCGGCTGACCTCGCGGTTCGACGTATTGGAAGCGGAGGAGGACAGCACCGTCCGGCCGGAACGGCACCGGACGATGCGTACCACGATCGGGTGGAGTCATGAACTCTGCGCCCCACTCGAACGGCTACTGTGGGCACGGCTCACGGTCTTCCGCGGAGACTTCGACGAATCGTCGGCACTGGCCGTGTGCGGCGGCGGGCCGCTGGACGCGACGACGATGGGTCCGCTGCTGGAGCGGCTGGTCGACATCTCCGTCCTCAGGGTCGTCAAGACACCGGACGGGGACGGCATCCGCTACCGGATGCTGGACACCATCCGGGAGTACGGGTCGTTGTGGCTGCGCGCCCTGGAGGAGGACTCGGTGCTGGCGCGGCGCCACGCGGAGTACTTCTTACGCTTCGCCGAGTGCGCGGACCGTGAGTGGCTGGGCCCTGAGCAGGCGCGCTGGTACCGCAGGATCAGCGCCGTGCACAACGAACTGTGCTCGGCGCTCGACCATTTCCTGAGCCACTCCCCCGAGCAGGCGTTGCGGCTCGCCGGGCTCGTGGGGTTCTTCTGGAGCTGCTGCGGGCATCTGCACGAGGCCCGGGACTACCTCCAGCAGACCCTCGACGCCCATCCCGCGCCGGGCACCGACCGCACCCGGGGCCTGTGGGCCCTCGGGGTGACGGTCACCCTCCAGGGCGACTACGGCTACGCGCGGCAGGTGAGCGACGACTGCACCCTGTCGGCGGCGGCCGACCGGGAGGCGGAGGGTGTGCTGGCCGCGGCGTATCTGTCGGGGCTGATCGATCTGCTGACGGGCAGCCCGCTGGACGCCGAGGCCACGGCGGTGCAGACGCTCCGGGCGGCGGGCGGGCATGCCTTCGAGTCCGCGTCCCGGCTCCGCTGCCATCTCGTCCAGGTCTTCGCTCTCACCGGTCTCGAACGCCATGCCGAGGCCCGGGAGCTGGCCCTGGCGCTGCGGGGTGGCTGTGTGGACCGGGGCGAATCGTGGACCCGGGCGTATCTCGACTACCAGCTGAGCCTGATCGCCCTCTTCGGCGGCGATGCGCTGGGGGCCGCGACCCATGCCAGGAACATGCTGGAGGGCAAGCACGGGATAGGCGACAACTTCGGTATCGCCCTGGGCCTCGACGCGCTGGCGGCGGCGATCGCCGCGGCGGGCGACGGGGAGCGGGTCGGTCAGGTGTACGGGACCGGGCAGGCGTTCTGGAGTACGGTCGGCCACCCGCAGCGGGGCACACCCGAGCTGCGGGCGGTACGGGAGGCGTGCGAACGGACGGCCCGGGAGGCCGCCGGGGACGCCGTGTACGAACGCGCCTACCGCGAGGGCGCTTCCTACAGCCTGGACGCGGGGCTCAAGGCCGCGCTCTCGTCGCACTGACCCGCGCCGGCCGGCCGGCGGGTCAGGAGGTGGTGCCGAGTGCGGTCGCGGCGGTCCCCAGGGCGTCGAGCACCGGCCGGAAGAGGGGGTGGTCCTCGGCGCCCCGGCGGACCGCCGCGAAGACCCGGCGGGTCGCGGCGGGGCCGGAGACGGGCCGGACCACGGCGCCCCGCAGTTCGGTGCCGCGCAGGGCCGAGCGGGGCACGAGCGCCACGCCCGCCCCGGCGGCGGCCAGGGCCACATGGGCGTGGAAGTCGTCGGACGCGTGGACCAGCCGGGGGGTGAACCCGGCCCGCTCACCGGCGCGTACCACCATGTCGTGGCAGGGATTGCCCGGATGGGGGCCGATCCAGTCGCTGTCGGCGAGCGCCGCGAGCTCGATCCGCGCCAGCCCGCCCAGGGGATGGGTGGCGGGGAGTACCGCGTCGAACGGCTCCGCGTGCAGCGGTACCCGGAAGAGCCGTGGATCGTCGGGGCCCGGGGCGCCCCGGTACTCGACGGCGACCGCGATGTCCGCCTCGCCGTCGAGGACGAGGGGCAGGCTCTCGTCGCCCTCGGCGTCCCGGACCCGGATCCCGATCCCGGGGTGCCCGTCGGCGAGGGCGCGCAGGGCGGGGGCGACGAGTTCGGTGATCCCGGTGGCGAAGGCGGCCACGGTGACGGCGCCGGTGGTGCCGTCCGCGTACGCCGCCAGCTCCGACTCGGCGCGCTCCAGCCGGGCCAGCATCGCATGGGTGTGGGTGAGGAGGATCTCCCCGGCCGGGGTGAGCCTGACCCCCTTGCCGCCACGGAGCAGCAGGGTGTGCCCCGTCTCCTGTTCCAACGCGCTGAGCTGCTGGGATACGGCGGAGGGGGTCAGATACAGGGCGGCGGCCGCGGCGGTCACCGTACGGTGGTCCGCCACGGCCCGCAGGATGCGCAGCCGTCGGGGGTCGATCACCCCGCCATCCTGCCAGCCCTCAGGAGGTGGTCAGCGCGTCCCGGGCGGAGACGAAGGCGGCGACGGCCCGGCGGACGTCCTCGGTGGAGTGGGCGGCGGAGAGCTGGACACGGATCCGGGCCCGGCCCAGCGGCACCACGGGGTAGGAGAAGCCGATGACGTAGACGCCCCGGTCGAGGAGGAGATCGGCCATCCGGGCCGCCTCGGCGGCGTCACCGATCATGACGGGGACGATCGGGTGGTCGCCGGGGAGGATGGCGAATCCGGCGTCGGTCATCTCGCGGCGGAACAGCGCCGTGTTGTCGGCGAGCTGACGTCGCAGGTCACCCGCGGTTTCCAGCAGATCGAGCACGGTCAGGGACGCGGCCGCGATCACGGGGGCGAGGGAGTTGGAGAAGAGGTAGGGACGGGAGCGCTGCCGCAGCAGGGCGACGATCTCGGCGCGGGCGGCGACATAGCCTCCCGAGGCACCGCCGAGCGCCTTGCCGAGCGTGCCGGTGATGATGTCGACCCGGTCCATGACGCCCGCGAGTTCGGGGGTGCCGCGGCCGCCGGGGCCGACGAAGCCGACGGCGTGGGAGTCGTCCACCATCACCATCGCGTCATAGCGGTCGGCGAGGTCGCAGATCTCGGCGAGGGGGGCGATATGGCCGTCCATGGAGAAGACGCCGTCGGTGACGATCAGCCGCCTCCGGGCGTCCTGGGTCTCCTTGAGCCGCTGCTCCAGTTCGGACAGGTCGCGGTTGGCGTAGCGGTGACGGGACGCCTTGCAGAGCCGGATGCCGTCGATGATGGAGGCGTGGTTGAGGGCGTCGGAGATCACCGCGTCCTCGGGCCCGAAGAGGGTTTCGAAGACACCTCCGTTGGCGTCGAAGCAGGAGGAGTAGAGGATCGTGTCCTCCTGGCCGAGGAAGGCGGAGAGCCGCTCCTCCAGCCGCTTGTGGACGTCCTGGGTGCCGCAGATGAACCGTACGGACGCCATGCCGTAGCCCCAGCGGTCCAGGGCGTCCTTGGCCGCGGCGACGACGTCCGGGTGGTCGGCGAGGCCGAGGTAGTTGTTGGCGCAGAAGTTCAGGACCTCACGGGTCTCGTCCCCGCCCGGGCCGGTGGTGACGCCGACGCTGGCGCCCTGGGGGGTGCCGATGACCCGCTCGGGCTTGTGGAGGCCCGCGTCGCGGATCTCGTCGAGGGTGCCGCGGAGGTCGTCGCGTACGGAGGTGAACATCAGGGGTGCTCCCTAGGAGGAATCGGTCGGCGTCGCACGGCCGCTTCGGCGGGCCGTGGGCGGGCGGGACCGGGTGAGGCGGAGCCGGTCACGCGGGGCGTTCGGGCGGGGCGGTCAGGCGGTCCAGTCGAGGATGATCTTTCCGCTGCGGGCGGTGGCTGCCTCGTCGAAGGCGGCCTCGAAGTCCCGGTAGCCGTAACTGCCCGTGATCACCGGGCCGAGGTCGAGACCGGCTTCCAGCAGGACGGTCATCGCGTACCAGGTCTCGAACATCTCCCGGCCGTAGATCCCCTTGAGGGTGATCATCGAGGTGACGATCTTCGACCAGTCGACGGCGAACTCCTCGGCGGGCAGGCCGAGCAGGGCGATCCGGCCGCCGTGGGTCATGTTGTCGACCATGTCGCGCAGGGCCTCGGGGCGGCCGGACATCTCCAGTCCGATATCGAAGCCCTCTTTCAGGCCGAGCCTGCGCTGGGCCTCGGCGACGGGGTGCTCGGCGACGTTGAGCGCGAGATGGGCCCCGGCCTTGCGGGCGATCTCCAGCCGGGCGTCGCTGACATCGGTGATGACGACATGGCGGGCCCCGGCATGGCGGGCGACGGCCGCGGCCATGATGCCGATCGGTCCGGCGCCGGTGATCAGGACGTCCTCGCCGACGAGGGGGAACGAGAGCGCCGTGTGCACGGCGTTCCCGAAGGGGTCGAAGATGGCGGCGACGTCGAGGTCGACGGGGGTGCGGTGGACCCACACATTGCCGGCGGGGAGCACCACGTACTCCGCGAAGGCGCCGTCCCGGCCGACGCCGAGACCGATCGTGCTGCGGCAGAGGTGGCGGCGCCCGGCCAGGCAGTTGCGGCACTTGCCGCAGACGAGGTGTCCCTCGCCGCTGACCAGGTCGCCGACGGCGATGTCCGCGACGTCCGGGCCCACGGCGGCGACCTCGCCGACGAACTCGTGGCCGAGGATCCTCGGAGTGGACACGGCCTGGCTGGCCCAGCCGTCCCAGTTGCGGATGTGGAGGTCGGTGCCGCAGATACCCGTACGGAGCACCTTGATCAGCACATCGGCGTGACCCGGTTCCGGTTCGGGCACGTCGACGAGCCACAGGCCGGGCTCCGCGTGCTGTTTGACAAGGGCCTTCATCGGGCGGCTCCAACGGCTGGGGGGCGGGCGCGGCTCTGGTCAGTGACAGGCTGCGACAGCCTGGAGGAACACCGCAAACGGTGGCAGGTCCGGTCAGAGGGGTCAGAGTGCGGGACGACGGGGACCAATCTGCCCAGTGGAGCCCTCGGACGTCCATCGAGGATTTCTTAACCGGACCCTCAGGTGCGCTACACGGAGGGTGTCCGTCCGGTCGCCCGGAGCGGAGTGGGCCGCCGTCCGGCGGGGGCCCGGCACCGGGATCCGGCCGCCGGGCCCGCACGACGGTCGCGTATTCGTCGCGGTGGTGCGAGCCTGGGAGGATGAGTTGGGCATCATGGACGACGACCGGAGTGTATTCCGGGCGCGGAGGAGTGCTCACCGACGAAGTCGGCGTTTTGACCGGGGATCTCACTGTGCACACCACCTGGGCCGGTGGTGAGGTGCGCGTCGCCGTGCAGTACAGCGGCGCGTCCGACTGGTTCACCCTGTCGGGCAGCCCCACGCCCTGCGAGTCCGAGGACGCGAGCCGTGCGCTGCACCAGGCGGTGGTGCAGGCCGTACAGGAGGGGGGCGGGGCCACCGTGCAATCGGCGGCCCTCGGTCCACGCGGCGCCGCTCAGTACTGATCCGCTCCACCGCGGTCCCGGCGGGCCTTCCGGCCCGGCGCGGGGCCCTGAGGAGTGCCCCGGCGCAGGGCGGCCAGCAGCCTGCGACTCCTCGATTCGGTCCGGACGGATCCCGGCGGGGTCCACGCTCGTGGCGGGGTCTTGGGCCGTGGCGGTGCCGACGGCGGGAACGACGGTCGTGGCGGTGCGGGGCGGTCCGTCGGCGAGCACGCGCCCGGTACGGCGGTCACCGGTGGTTCCGCCGGTCCCCGGCCGAGGGGCCCTGGTCCGGAAACCGCTCGGCTCCGGGGCGCACCGGCCGTCGGGCGTGGTGCGGGCCGGTCCCTCCTGGCCTCGTCCAGTTCCCGGCCCAGCAGCGACCGGTACCAGGCGATCTCGTCGGGGTCGTCGGCGGTGGTCAGCCGCTCCGCGACCGCCAGGGCGGCGGGCGACGCGGGCCGCGAGCCCGCGATGTCGGGCCGCAGGGTGCCGAGGAGGGACCGCTCGTAGGGGTCCGGCACCAGATCGGCGACGCCCAGCGGGTCGAGGAGCGCGGCGACGGCGGCGGCCCGTTCCCAGTGGTCGGTGGTGATCCGCAGCAGCAGCCCGAGTCGTTTACTGCGCCAGTTCACGGCGCGCCGGTCCTCTCCGCGGTCCAGCCGCGCCCGCAGTGCCGGGTCCGCGCGTCCGGTGAGCATTCCGGGCTCGGCCAGCGCGAACGCCTCGACCTCGGTGGCGAGATAGTGCCAGACGACGGTCCGATAGCGGTTCAGATAGAAGCGGACGGGCACGAGATGGCCCGTCCGGGCGAGCCGGGTGAACCGCGCGGGGCTGATCGCCACCAGGGCCGCGCCCGTGGTCGTATCGACCGTTTCCACCCAGTGCCGCAGTTCGCCGGACCGGTCCCCCGAGCCCAGCCGGGCGATCTCCTCCCGGCTGATCCTGAGCGGTCCGCCCGGCGTGTCACGGGTGGCGCGGACGCATCCGAGCTGAACGGCCAGCTCCAGCTCGCCCGTCCGCAGCCCGAGCGCGCGGGCCGCACCACCGGGTGTCAGACCGGGGTCGTCGGGCCGCGGCCCCGCCCCGGCGGTGCCGCGTGCGACGGGCGGCGCGGCCTCGCCCTCCCCTGTCCGTCCGCCCTCAGGCCGGCCGGTTCCCTTCTGTCCACCGGGCGTGGCGTGGTGCTGTCCGGTCATGGCGATCGTCTCCCCCGTGCGAGCACGAATACGGTGAGTGACGACCGTAGCCCGGTACCGCTCCGCGCGCCGGGGCCTGTGGACAACTCCACGCGACCCGCGCCCGGCCCCGCCCGGGGCCGTACGGTCCGATGTGCGGGGACAGGCTGTCAGCGCACGTCGGACGGGCTGGGTCCGGGCTGCCGGGCCGCGACGCTCAGATGCTCGCCCACGCGGTTCACCATCAGCGTCATCTCGTACGCGACCTGCCCGACATCGGCGTCGGCGTCGCTGAACACGCAGAGGCAACTGCCGTCGCCCGCCGCGGTGACGAACAGGATGGCGTGGTCGAACTCGACCATCGTCTGGCGTGCCCGCCCGGCCCTGAAGTGCCGCCCGGAGCCCCGGGCGAGCGAGTGCAGCCCGGAGGAGACGGCCGCGAGATGCTCCGCGTCCTCCCGGGCAAGGCCCGTACTCGCCCCCGTCACCAGGCCATCGTTGGACAGCACCAGGGCGTGTCTGATGTGTTCGACGCGTTGTGTCAGATCGTCGAGCAGCCAGTCGAGTCCCTTGTCCAGCGGCATGGTTGTTCCCCTCCCGTGCGCGCGTTCCCCGTGTCGAACGCCAGCTTTTCGCACACCAGAGCGCAGAGCAAGGTGTTGCCGTCCCGCCGAATCGGAGTGTCGCGCCCGGTGTATCCGTCCGGCATATTCCGCGAGACGAACGGGGCACTTCCGCGGGTACTTACCGGGCCCGTACCAGCGGAGAACGGCGCCGCCTCGCACGAACCGAACCGGAAGCCGGTGGAATACGTCCCGGCGGGGACGCGCGAAAATCACCGACTCCCCGGCGTGTCGCCCTGCCGGTCAGGGGAAACACGGCCGGGAGAGTGCCGCCGCCGCACCGGCGGCCCCTTCCCCCCGGGGACGCCCCGGAGCCCCGGCGGGATCGCCGGTCGGGGTGTCGCCCCTGTTCAGCGACGGCCGCCCCGGACACCGGCCGGCGGCCCGGGCGTTCCCCTGCGCGGCATCCCGAACGGGTCGGGCGGGCGCTTCGCCCTAGGGTGCCGTGACCATCGTCACGGTGCCTTCCGGGCGGAGCGACCACAATTTCCGGCCATGGCAGCGGAACGTCCGCGCGAGGTAATCCGGGGCGGTACGACACGGCCTCGGCCGGACGTCCGACGGGTTTTCCCGGCCGCCTTCTCCCGGACATCTCCGGTTCTCCCGGCTCCTTCGCGACCCGCGATGGGATTGCATTTCCCGAACGCCGTCCTCCGCGCCCGGCAGGGCTCGATCACGCGTTCATTCCCGGCACGCCGGACCCGGGCCGACACGGCCGGGCGGGGTCCGGGCAGTGTCGCGGTACGGGGTCCCCGCGCCGCGTTACCCACGGGCTGGTATCCGTGTCATGGCCACGGCCGGACTCCTCCCCGGACGGGGCCGGACACACGCGCGCCCCGGGCCACTCGGCTGGGAGCGGGGCCCGGGGCTGGAATCGGCGGATCAGCGGGTCGGCGGGTCGGCGGGTCAGCGACGGATCAGCGGATCGCAGGTCAGCGGGACATCGACCGATCAGCGGATCGCGGTTCAGCGGGACATCGACCGATCAGCGGATCGCGGTTCAGCGGTTCAGCTCCTTGCGGGTCACCCGCCGCAGCCTGCGGCGCTGGCTCGGGTCCAGGGCCAGATAGGCGGCGGCCGGAATGCCCAGCACCGCCAGCAGGGCCCACCAGAATCCGATGAAGGGGATCAGCAGCAGGCCGACGGCCACACCGCCTACGGCGATCTTCGTACGTGTCGACATCTCGGTGCCTCCTCGCGCGGCCTCGGCCGCTCCTGTCGGGTGGAACGTACGGACCCGTGCCGCAGTTCCACTATCCGCCCGCCCGCAGCGGTTCGCCGACCTCGTGCATATGGGCGAGCGCCCGGCGGTACGACTCCACGAGCCCGGTCTCGGTGTACGGCAGCGACAGCGCCCGGCAGTGGGCCCGTACCAAAGGCCGGGCCAGCCGCAGATGCGGCCTCGGCATGCTCGGGAAGAGATGGTGTTCGATCTGGTAGTTCAGACCGCCCAGCAGCCAGTCGGTGGCCGCTCCGCCGCGGACGTTGCGGGAGGTGAGCACCTGACGGCGCAGATGCCCCCGCCCCTTGCCGCTCTCCTCGTCGACCATCTCCATCCCCTTGTGATTCGGGGCGAAGGCCATCCCGAGGTGGAGCCCGAGGGCCATCTGGTGGACGAGGGCGAAGACCGCTGCCTGCCCGGCCGGCATGGTCGTCAGCAACAGCGTCGTATAGAGGGCGACGTGCAGCATCAGCAGGGCGCCCTCCGTCCACCGGGCCCGGGCCGACCGGAACGGCCCGTTCTTCCCGAACACTCCGCGGAAGCCGTAGAGCTTGAGGGCGATCCCCTCCAGGGTGGTCAGCGGAAAGAACAGCCAGGCCTGGTGCCGGGTGAGCCACCGCCGGAAACCGGTGCGGCCCACGGCCTGCTTCCGGGTGAAGACGAGGATGTCGGCGACGACGTCCGGATCCTTGTCGATGTGGTTGGGGTTGGCGTGGTGGCGGTTGTGCTTGTCGTTCCACCACTCCTGGCTCATACCGAGCAGCACATTGGCGTGCAGCAGCTGGATCAGCCGGCCGGCCCGACGGTCGGCGGTGATCTGGGAGTGGCCTGCGTCATGGGCGACGAAGGCGGCTCGGGTGAAGAGCACCGACAGCACCGGGGCGAGCAGAAGCACCCACCACGAGCCGCCGATCAGCGCCATCCCGGTGATCACGGCCGCGATCCCGAGCACATTGACGGCGATGGAGCGCGCGTACCAGCCCGTCCGGTACTCCAGGAGACCCTGCTCCCGCACGATGCGCAGCAGGGGCGCGAAGTCACTGCCGGCGGAGCGCTGCCGGTCGCCGCCTCCGGCGTCCGCGCCGTCGGGTCGGCCGGGTGCGGCCGGGTCCGGGGACGGCGGCGGAATGGGGGCGACGGTGACCTGCGACATGACGCTCTCCGAGTCTGAAGGGGCTCAGGCGGCTTCAAGGGGCCTGAAGGATCGACGAGGGGCGGCCGTACGGCCGGCTCCGGTGGAGGCCGCGCGGCCCGCGGCCCGTACCGGGTCCGAAAAGGAGAAAGGCGACCGCTCGGCGCCGTACCGAAAACGTAGGTCCGGAGGCGGTCCGGACACCATGGAGCCATCCCCCGGCCTCCCCCGGGGGCAGCCCCCCACCCGGGGTGTAGCCGGCGACACCCCCAGGGCAGGCGTGACGCACATCACGCCCCACGCGGCTTCTCCCAAGACGTCCTCGAAGTACAATCAACGACTCCACCCCTCAGTAGTCAAATTTGAGGAATCCGGTCATCACTGTGCACAGACCCTCCGCGGCACCACCCTCACCGGCCGACGGACCCCTCCTGACACCCGCCGCATCCTCCGTTCCGCCGTCATCGGCGGGGCTCCCGGCCCCCTCGGCCCACTGCCGTGTCACCTTCCTCGCCGACGATCCCCCTCGTACGGGCCGGTTCGCGTTCTGGTACGCCGACTCCACCGCCCCGCCGCTCCATCCCGCCGGGTCGGTGGAGTCGGTGACGGTCGTCGGGGACGACGTCCGGCCGCGCGCCGTCACCGCCCTCACCCTCTCCGTCCAGGACGCGCTCCCGATCCTGACCCGGGCCCGGACCACCCCCGGCGCCTCGCCCTCCGCCGCCTTCTGGGGCGCCGCCGCCGTACTCGCGCTCCAGTTCACGGCCCGGGGGCTGCTCCTCCCCGGGCTGAGCCCCACCGACCACGACGCCTGGCGCGCCGGCCCGTTGACCCCGGCGGACGCGGAGGCCGTCCGCGTCCTGGCCGCGTCGATGCCCCCGGCCGCGCACGCCGTGCCGTACGTCCCGGAGGGCGCCGACGGTTCCGGCCCCCTGCTGCTGCCCGAACCGGAACGGCTGGTGCGGTCGTTCGCGGACGCGGTCGCCGACTGTCTGCCCCGTACCCCGGCCGCCGCGGCGGCGGCCGGCGGAGCCGCGTTCGCCGCCGCCGAGCCCCGGCGCCTGCCGGGCGCCCGGGCCTGGGCCGCGGATATCGCCGCGGGTCATGACGCGGGCGTACGGCTGTCGCTGCGGGTCGAACTGACGGCCGCGGACACCGAACGGCCGCCGCAACAGACGGAACCGGAACCGGAACCGGAACCCGGCTTCCGGGCCGTGCTCCAGATCCACAGCGTCGCCGATCCGGCCGTGGTCCTCGACGCCGCCGACGTCTGGGCGGGCGGCGGCGACTCCTCCTTCGGTCCGCGCGCCCGGATGGACGCCCTCCTGGCCCTGCGCCGGGCCGCGCGCTCCTGGGCGCCCCTGACACCGCTGCTCCACGCGGCCGTGCCGGACGCCATCGACCTCGCCGACGAGGAGGTCGCCGAACTGCTCGGAGACGCCGCGCGGGCCCTCGCGGCGGGCGGCGTCCAGGTCCACTGGCCACGGCACATGGCGCGCCGCCTGGTCGCGCGCGCCGTCGTCGGCCTCCCGGACGGCGCCGACGACGGCACCGGCGGCGAGGGCGGCGACGGCGGACGCGACGACGAATCCGGGCTGCCGTCCTTCCTCTCCGCCGACGCCCTGCTCGCCTTCGACTGGCGGTTCGCCATCGGCGGGCAGACCCTGACCCGCGCGGAGCTGGACCGGCTCGCGGAGGCCGACCGGCCCCTCGTACGCCTGCGCGACCAGTGGGTCCTGGTCGACCCCGAGGAGCTGCGGCGGGCCCGGCTCAGCCGGGACCGCAAGGTGACGCCCGTCGACGCCCTCGCGGCCGTCCTCACCGGTTCGGCCGAGGTCGACGGCCGCCGGGTGGAGGTGGAGGCGTCGGGGTGGGTGGCCCGGCTGCGCGACCGGCTGGCCGATCCGGAGGGCGGCGAGCCGGAGATCGCCGCGCCCGCCGCCCTCGCCGCGACCCTCCGCGACTACCAGCTGCGCGGTCTGAACTGGCTGCACCGGATGACGTCCCTCGGCCTCGGCGGCTGTCTCGCCGACGACATGGGACTCGGCAAGACCATCACCCTGATCTCCCTCCATCTCCACCGGCGGACCGACCCGTCGGCCGCCGGGCCCACCCTGGTCGTCTGTCCGACGTCCCTGATGGGCAACTGGCAGCGGGAGATCGAGAGGTTCGCCCCGGGAACGCCGGTACGCAGGTTCCACGGCTCCCTCCGCGATCTCGACGGCCTCACGGACTCCGGTGACGGCGTCAGCGACGGCGGCGGCGGCAGCGATCCCGGGTTCGTCCTGACCACGTACGGCACGATGCGTCTCGACGCCGAGCGGCTGGCGACGGTCCCGTGGGGCATGGTCGTCGCCGACGAGGCCCAGCACGTCAAGAACCCGTACTCGGCGACCGCGCGCAGTCTGCGGACGATCGGCACGAAGGCACGGGTGGCCCTCACCGGCACCCCCGTGGAGAACAACCTCACCGAGCTGTGGGCGATCCTCGACTGGACGACACCGGGCCTGCTGGGCCGTCTCGGCACCTTCCGCACCCGTTACGCGCGCGCCGCCGAGGGCGGCGACCCGGCCGCGGCGCGGCGGCTCGCGGCGCTGGTCGGACCGTTCCTGCTGCGCCGCCGCAAGTCCGATCCGGGGATCGCGCCCGAGCTGCCGCCGAAGACGGAGACCGATCGCGCGGTGTCGCTGACCCCGGAGCAGGCGGGGCTGTACGAGGCCGTGGTGCGCGAGACGCTGGCCGCGATCGCCGACGCCGACGGCATGGAGCGGCGCGGTCTGGTGGTCAAGCTGCTGACCGCCCTCAAACAGATCTGCAACCATCCGGCGCAGTATCTGCGGGAGGAACGGCCGGTGGTCCCGGGCCGTTCGGGGAAGCTGGAGCTGCTGGACGAGCTGCTCGACACCATCCTCGCCGAGGACGCCGGTGTCCTGGTGTTCACGCAGTACGTGGCGATGGCCCGGCTGCTGGCGGGCCATCTGACGGCCCGGGGCGTACCGGTGCAGCTGCTGCACGGCGGAACGCCCGTACCGGAACGGGAGGCCATGGTGAACCGCTTCCAGAACGGGGACGTACCGGTGTTCCTGCTGTCGCTCAGGGCCGCCGGCACCGGGCTCAACCTGACCCGGGCCGAGCATGTCGTGCACTACGACCGCTGGTGGAACCCGGCGGTCGAGGCGCAGGCCACGGACCGTGCGTACCGGATCGGCCAGACCCGGCCCGTACAGGTCCACCGGCTGATCGCGGAGGGGACGATCGAGGACCGGATCGCGGACATGCTGGTACGCAAGCGGGAGCTGGCGGACGCGGTCCTCGGCTCCGGCGAGGCGGCGCTGACCGAACTCACCGACGCCGAACTGGCGGATCTGGTGGAGCTGCGAGGAGGGGCGCGCTGATGTCACCCATGGAGGACACCTACGGGTACGAGAACGAGGACACCGAGTCGTACGACGACGGGGCCGGGGCGGCGCCCTCGGCGGAGCGCACCTTCGCCGCGCTGCCGCCGGTGCGCGGCCGGGGGTTCGCCCAGAGCTGGTGGGGGCGGACCTGGATCCAGGCGCTGGAGAACACGGCGCTCGACTCCGAGCAGGTCACGAAGGGCCGGAAGTACGCCAGGGACGGCTCGGTGGGCGCCGTGTCGGTACGGCCGGGCCGGATCACCGCCGTGGTACGGGACCGCGACGGCACCCGGCACCGGGTGGATGTGCTGCTCCAGGAGCTGGGCGACGGCGACTGGGACCGATTCCTCGACACGGCCGTCGACCGGGCGGGCCATATCGCCGCCCTGCTGGACCGGGAGATGCCGCCGCACCTCGTGGAGGACGCGGCGACGGCCGGGGTGGATCTGCTGCCGGGGACGGGCGATCTGGAGCCGGAGTGCGGCTGCGGGGCGTGGGATCTCTGTCCGCACGCCGCCGCCCTCTGCTACACGGTGGCACGGCTGCTGGACCAGGATCCGTTCGTACTGCTGCTGATGCGGGGCCGGGACGAGCGGCGGCTGCTGGACGAACTCCAGGTACGGAGTACGGCACGGGCCGCCGGTGGCCCGCCGGAGGGCGCGCCCGCAGCTTCGGGGGTGCCCGCCGCGGAGGCGTTCGCGGCCGGGGACATCCTTCCGCCGCTGCCCGCCGCGCCGGCCGTGCCCGACGAGCCCGGGCTGCCGCCGTCCCTGGACACCGAGACGGATCCGGTGCCCGGGGTCGACCCGGACGCTCTGGAGTTCCTCGCCGCCGACGCGGCCGTACGGGCGCACCGGCTTCTGGCGGAGGCACTGGCACCGGGACACGAGCAGCGGCCCGCGGAGCCGGTACCGGCGTTCGACGAGGACGCGGTACGGCTGGCGGCGGCGGTACCGGGCCCGGTGATCGCGGGCCGGCTGGCCGCGGCCACCGGCCGTACACGGGCCGAACTGGACCTGGCGGTACGGGCCTGGCGGACGGGCGGCCCGGTGGCGCTGACCGTCCTCGGCGACGACTGGTCCCCGGACGCCGGTGAGCTGGCGCGTGCCGCGGCGGCGCTGGACGGCGCCTGGGAGTCCGCGGCGGACCGTCCCCGGCTGCGGTCGGCGGCGGCGGGCCGCTGGACGGTCGTGGGCGGGGACGTCCAGCTGCGGTACGGCCCCGACGGGCGGTGGTGGCCGTACCGGAAGGAGCGGGCGCGCTGGGTTCCCGCGGGTCCGGCGGAGCGGGATCCGGAGGCGGCGCTCGCCTCCGCCGCCGCCCCGGCGGGGGAGTCGGGCTGACCGCCGGTCCGGACCGACCGGGGGCGGCGGTCAGCCGCCCCCAACTCCCTTACAGATACGGCGGGTTGTCGGGTAAAAGGTCGTACCGGCCGTCTTCCGCGGGGGCCCGGCCGGACGTACGGTGGATCCGCTCGGGCCGGACCGGCCGGGACCGGCCACTGCCTCCCACCGGACCGGCCCGGGACCAGTCCGCCCACCGGTCGGCGACGGCCCCGGCCCGCCGCGCGGGAGGCCCGTTCCGCCGTGTTCGTGACGGATGACACCCGAAGGTGTCGATGTGCGGGCGAAACGGCCGACGGCGCGAGATCCTCGGGGCGGCCCCCGCTCCCCGTCCCGAGGAGGCCATCCGCTTCAGCGTCTCAGGAGAGCCTCATGGACCGTCGATATCTGCTCCGGTCGGCCGCCGCGCTGACGGCCGCGGCCGCCGGCGCGCTGCCGTCGGCGGGTACCGCGCACGCGGCACCCGCCCGTACCTTCTCCGTGGATCAGCCCGGCGCGGTGTGGCGCCCCGCGGCGTCCGCCAACTTCACGGTGTCGACCCGCCCGGCCTCGTACGCCGTCGACCGGGTGGTCGTGCATATCGCCCAGGAGACGTTCGAGGACACGGTACGGATCTTCCAGGACCCGGCCCGGCGGGTGTCGGCGCACTACGTCGTCGGTTCGGCGGACGGGCGCGTCGCCCAGTGCGTCCGGGAGCGGGACATCGGCTGGCACGCGGGCAACTGGTCGTACAACACCCGCAGTATCGGGATCGAGCACGAGGGCTGGGTCGACCGGCCCGCCTACTTCACCCATGCCCTGTACGAACGCTCCGCCGCGCTGACCGCCGCGATCTGCGACCGCCACGGCATTCCCAAGGACCGGGCGCACATCATCGGCCATCACGAGGTGCCCGGTGCCACGCATACCGATCCGGGGCCGCTCTGGGACTGGGTGCGGTACATCCGGCTGGTGAACTTCGCCTGACCCACGGACCCACCCCATAGCGGTTCGCACGTGCGAACGAAATATCACTCACACGAGTGATATCTCTTCGGCCGTGGACCGGCGCCGGGCCCGTGGCCTCCGGGTACGCGGCCCGACACCGGGCCGCTTCGGGCCGTGACGACCCGTGGACGCACAGTTGCTGAGGATGTGTCAGCGGCTTGTCGCGCCCGCGCGCCTCGGTCACGATGGGTGCCTGGGAGGCCGAGTTGAGCGATTCATGGGTGGCCCTGGAAGCCGGCGCCGATCCTGTGGAGCGGATCGCCGAACTGCGCAGGGCGTACGACGCGTATCTGTCGGCGGGCCGGGTCGAACGCCCGGTCCGGCCCGAGGTGGCCGATTCCTGGCGGCGCTCCGCCCGGGCCCGGGTGAGCCCGGAGGCCACGGTCGGCGTCGAGCTGGCCGACGACGACCTGATCGCCTATCGCGAGAACCACCCCCTGGCCCGGGTGATGCCGCTGGTCCGGGAGCTGACCGCGCCCTACGCCATGGACGGCGACCATCTCGTGGCGGTCTGCGACGCGGGCGGCCGGCTGCTGTGGGTGGACGGGCCGCGCGCCACCCGGAACCGCGCCCGGGCCATGGACTTCGTCCCGGGGGCCCGCTGGGCCGAGGCGGTGGCCGGAACCAACGCGCCGGGCACCGCGATCGCGGTGGACCGTCCGGTGCAGGTCTTCGCGGCCGAGCACTTCTGCCGTCCCGTCCAGCAGTGGACCTGTGCCGCGGCACCGGTCCACGACCCGGTGACCGGCCGGGTGCTCGGGGCGGTCGACATCACCGGCGGCGACCGGCTGGCGCATCCGCACAGCCTGGCGTTCGTCACGGCGGTCGCGCGGGCCGCCGAGTCCCAGCTCGCGCTTCTCGCCCCACCCCCGGCCGCGGGGAGCGTGCAGCTCTCCGCTCTCGGCCGCGACGAGGCGCTGTTGGTGGTGGAGGGGCGCAGGACACGGCTGAGCCGGCGGCACAGCGAGATCGCCGTACTCCTCGCCTGCCGCCCCGACGGCATCGGCGGGGACGAGCTGATGACGGAGCTGTACGAGGACGAGTCCGTGACCCCGGTGACCCTGCGCGCCGAACTCTCCCGGCTGCGCGGTCTGCTCGGGCCCGAGCTGCTGCGCTCGCGCCCGTACCGGATCGCCGCCCGGGTCGACTCCGACTACGGGACGGTGGCCCGGCGGCTGGCGTCGGGGGCGGTGACCGGCGCGGCCGGCGCGTACACCGGTCCCCTGCTGCCGTCGTCGCAGGCGCCCGCGGTGGTACGGATGCGGCGCAGGACGACGGACCAGCTCCGCGCCGCGCTGATCGCGCGCGGGGATCCGGGGCTGCTCGGGGACTGGGCGTACAGCCCCTGGGGCGAGGACGATCTCACGGTCTGGCAGACGCTGGCCTCGGTGCTCGACGGCCCGCGGCGGGCTGCGGCGCTCGCCCGGGTCCGGGAGATCGACCGGTGGCAGCGGGCGTGACCCCGGCAGATGTTCCGGGCGCGCGCTGCTGGACCCCGCGCGCAACGCGATCGCAACCTTGCCGCGTCTAGCCTCCCGGGGAACGCCGTCCAACGGCGGGCGGCACCTCCCCGGGAGGCTGGGAATGGCCCGATACGCGAACCCCGGCAGCGACGGCTCGATCGTTTCCTTACAGCCGCGGTACGACCACTGGATCGGCGGGGAGTACATCGCCCCCGCCCAGGGCGCCTACTTCGAGAATCCGAGCCCGATCGACGGACGCCCGTACACCGAGGTGGCGCGGGGCACCGCCGAGGACGTGGAGCGCGCCCTCGACGCCGCCCACGCGGCGGCGCCCGCGTGGGGAGCGCGCGCGGCGGCGGACCGGGCCCTGGTCCTGCTGCGGATCGCGGACCGGATGGAGGAGCATCTGGAGGCGCTCGCCGTCGCCGAGAGCTGGGACAACGGCAAGCCCGTACGGGAGACCCTGGCCGCCGACATACCCCTGGCGATCGACCACTTCCGCTACTTCGCGGGCGCGCTGCGGGCCCAGGAGGGCGCACTGAGCCAGATCGACGAGGACACGGTGGCGTACCACTTCCACGAACCGCTGGGCGTGGTGGCGCAGATCATCCCGTGGAACTTCCCCCTCCTGATGGCCGCCTGGAAGCTGGCCCCCGCGCTGGCGGCGGGCAACGCCGTCGTCCTCAAGCCCGCCGAGCAGACACCGGTGTCGATCCACTTCTGGATGAGCCTCGTCGCCGATCTGCTGCCCCCGGGCGTCCTGAACATCGTCAACGGCTTCGGCGAGGAGGCGGGCAAGCCCCTGGCCTCCAGCCCCCGCGTCGCCAAGATCGCCTTCACCGGGGAGACCAGTACCGGACGGCTGATCCTCCAGTACGCCGCCGAGCATCTGCGCCCGGTCACCCTCGAACTGGGCGGCAAATCACCCAATATCTTCTTCGACGACATCTGGTCCGTGGACGACGAACTCCGGGACAAGGCGCTGGAGGGCTTCACCATGTTCGCCCTCAACCAGGGCGAGGTCTGCACCTGTCCCTCGCGCGCCCTCGTCCAGCGGGGCCACTACGCGGACTTCCTCGACGCGGGCATCGCCCGTACCGAGAAGATCACCACGGGCCACCCCCTCGACACCGACACCATGATCGGCGCCCAGGCGTCCGAGGAGCAGCTCCGCAAGATCGTCTCCTATCTGGAGATCGGCCGGCAGGAGGGCGCGAAGGTCCTCACAGGCGGCGAACCGGTGACGTACGAGGGCGAACTGGCGGGCGGCTACTACGTCCAGCCGACCATCTTCGAGGGCGACAACCGGATGCGGATCTTCCAGGAGGAGATCTTCGGCCCGGTCGTCGCGGTCGCCTCCTTCTCCGACTTCGAATCGGCGATCCGCACCGCCAACGACACGCTGTACGGGCTCGGCGCCGGGGTGTGGACGCGCGATGTGAACACGGCGTACCGCGCGGGCCGGGCGATCCAGGCGGGGCGCATCTGGACGAACTGCTACCACGCCTACCCCGCGCACGCGGCCTTCGGCGGCTACAAGCAGTCGGGCTTCGGACGCGAGACCCACCGGATGATGCTGGAGCACTACCAGCAGACGAAGAACTTGCTTTTGTCATATTCTCCGAAGAAGCTGGGCTTCTTCTAGGAAACGAGATAGGAAACGGTCTTAAGGTCGTCGACTACTGGAGCCCGAAGATCACCCGCGTCCGTTCCCAGATCGCCGAGGGCGTCGCCCCGAAGAGCTCCGTTCCTGGTAGGACCTCCGTCATGGGCAGTGGACCGACGGCCGGATGTTCGTAGTGCGGCTTGCCGTCAAGAGGTGTGCACAGCTGCTACGGCGGCAAGGGAACCGACCCGTGTCTGGCAAAATCCGACCCTGGCGGCCTTTCATGCCATCCTCATTACGGGGCCGCATCTGCAAACTCGTAACGCACGGGCCTTTCATCTACTACTGAGCCCCGTGGCGCTGCAGCGGAGCGGAATCTCACCGGGCCACGCCGTAAGGGACAGACTTGCTTTGGTCTTTGCGCGGGGCTGGTACGCCTGGCCCCGCGCAAGCACTCTCTAGGATGGTCAGCCGGACCTGGAGCGTTTCAGATGAGCGCCAGTACGTCTGACACAGGGGCTACGCCTCAACGAGCCAGTATTTTGCACCAAACGGGTAGACGTGCCATCCCGTATCAACCGGTGTTCGTGTGCCTGCAGGGCATGCCTGCCAGGAATTGACATACGTGTTGATCTGGACGCGAAGATAGGCGCATTGGCCGTCGGCATGGGTGTCTTCGACCCAGCCCTTGACGCGGACTCGGTTGCCCTCCTGGCACTCCTGAACATACGCCTTCGCTCCGCTGGTGAAGATTGAATCTGTCGTGCAGGCGCTTTGTTGGGCGGGCGCGGCCAGGGCGGGCGCGGCCAGGCCAGTCCCCAGAAACAGTGCAGACCCAAGGGCCGCACTCCCAAGCGCGGCAAAAATCCTAGGGGTGAAAACGGCAGACATACGGTTCCTTCCGTACAGAGCGTGACACAGGCATGGAGACTCGGCCATGACGCTGTGGTTGAGGGGGCATCTGCCTCGAAGGCGATCGCCGTACCTACCAAGGGAGCGCCCAACTCAAGGATGTGGCGCCGTGCCGGCCGGGGCCTTGGCTAGATCTGCACAGTCCTTGGCGATTTGTGCATCAGGTGCTGTGCTCGGTAGTCAGTGGGTGTCACGCCGGAGGTACGCCGGAAGAGGCGACTGAAATGTCCGGGGTCGGTGAAGCCCCAGCGTGCGGCGATGGCCTGGATGGAGCGGGAGCACAGGTCGGGGTCGGCAAGGTCTCGGCGACAGTTCTCCAGGCGTCGCTCGCGGACCCATGCAGCCACGGTCAGACCCTGCCTCTCGAAAAGCTGATACAGCGATCGCACGGACATGCCATGTGCAGACGCGATGACGGCGGGGGTGAGCCCGGGGTCCCCCAGGTGCCGGCGGATGTAGTCGTGGACACGTGCCTCCATCACTCGATGATGCACAACCGGCGGCACACGGGCTTCTTCCTCCAGTTCGTAGGCAAGCCAAGCGCTGATCAGATCCAGCGTCACGCCGGCCATGTCCGTCATGCTGCGGGGTGTGCAGTGAGGAGCCTGGTCGGATAGTTCGGCGAGATAACGTCTGGTGACGGCAGCGATTCCGGAACTGGCTGTCAGCCGACGGGACGACACTCTGTCAATCACTCGCCGAGGAAACGGCAGTCGCTCATAGGGCAGTTGCAAAATGGTACAGGTACCGAAAGTGTATCCGGGAGAGGTGGTAGCCCTGTAAGGGCTGGAACTGCTGAAGAGAACCAGATCACCAGGGTCAAGCGCGGCCTCTCGGCCGCCCTGCGAAAGAACGGTCGTGCCGTCGAGCTGAAGGTAGATCTGATACCACTCAGGATCGGAGCGGCGGATCATCTTTTCTCCCCGGGCCGTCTCTAGAGCAGGCGAGACAACCTTCGACACCTGTATTGAGCCGAAATCCCTCACCTGTAACGAGGCCCGGAAGTCGTACCGCTTCTCGCTGCGCACAGTGACAGGAAGCACTGACCGAACAACCAGCTCGTACCAGCTCTCGAACCGTTCCTCTCGCGGTAAATCTTCCGTACGCAATACGGAAACGACCATAGCGCTACCCCGATTCGTTCGATCCCTTGTGGTCTCACGTGTCGGGAACGATGCGTCCGCCCGCCCCACACCCGTTGGACGGGCGAGCGTTGCCCCCGGTTGCATCCAGATGACCGAAGCGCCCGGCTATGAACTCCGGTTCACGCAGTCCGCCGGGATACTGCCGCTGCAGTGATCGTCGGATTGCCGTTGCGGAATGTGGTGGATCTGAAGGTGGTCGACTACTGGATCCTGAAGGTTCCCGTTCCTCCTGTCGAGAACCGAGAAGTGGGCGTCCACCACCAGGAGCGGGTCTGACCGTCCCTGCTGGCAGGCCGATGCAGCGCTCTTCAGCAGGGGCTTGTCAACATCTGATCTATCCCGACGGGCGCAGTGCAATCAGCAGGCCAAGGAACCAGCGGGGCTGTCCGTCGATACTCGGGGCCCAGATCAGCGTGCCCGAGGGCCGCCTGGCCCGTGGGTGATGCGCAGATGCGGCCACGGCGCCTCGGGAAAACCTGATACGCGGCCGGGCCCACCAAGGGCTCCCGCCACGCGGGGATGTTCCCCGAGCCATGAGCAGCACCGTTACGGGGTCGGCGGCGGCGAGGCTGTACGGCACGGTCATCAGGTACGGGCTACGTAGCCAGACAGACGCAGACGGCACGCGCAGTCGGTGGGTACCCGGATCGTGGCGCCGGACAGGTAGCTGCGGCCCTCGATGTTGAGGTGGTTGGATAGCCTGATCGTCTCCGTGGGTGTCCCGGGGCGGCTGGCGGCGCCAATGGTGGGGATGTCCGATGGCGGGGGCCGGGGGCCGTGCTCTTCGTGGTGTTCTTGGTGGTCATGCCGCGCACCGTGCAGGTCGCGTCCGGTTTGTGTCGCGTTCCTGCCGCAATGCGCGTTCCCGGGTTAGCTCAGCGGCGGGCCGCTACGGCCGCCGCAGCACGGGCCATGAAGTGAACTCCGCCTGCGATGAGGTTGCCGGGATACGTGGTGCCGACTTCGGCTTCGACGACCAGCGGGGCGCGCGCGGTGACCGTCACGGTGACCCGTTTGCCGGTGATGACCGGCAAGCGCGTGGTGATGTTTCGTGCGATGCCGTCGGAGAGAACGGTCGTGCAGCCGCAGTTCTTGATGTTGGCGACCGCCCGGGATGTGCCGTCGCGGGGTTCGCGCATCTAGGTGCACGGCCCTACGCCGCGGTGCCTGCGGTCCCAGTCCATGCTGCGGACGGTGAACCGCAGGTTGGCTGGCACGGTCTGGTCGTGTGCCTGACGATGAGCAGGGCAGACAACGTTGTTTGCCATGGTGATCCACCGCTTCGTGGGTGGGACAAGGCGCCAGGCCTCGATCTCGACCTGGTGGGCGATCCGGTGGACGCTCGGGGCGATCATCCGGGCTAGCTGTTTTTCCAGGTGGGGATTCGGAGCAGCCTGCTGCTCCAGCACATCCCCGCGTTTGATGCCGATGGCATGACGGGAGGGATCCGCGACAGCATAATTACTGCCCGGTAACGATCGGTTGCCCGGACGCCTGTTCCTGCCGCCTCTGACCGAAGGAATCCCATGCCCTCTGCCCGTTCCGCGCTTCTGCTCGCCGGCCTGATGGCCTCGGCGGGCATCGCGCACTTCGCAGCCCCCAGGCAGTTCGATTCCCTTGTGCCGCGCTCTCTGCCGGGCAGCCCCCGGGCCTGGACCAAGGCCAGCGGCGTGGCCGAACTCGCTCTGGCTGCCGGTCTCGCGCTGCCAGCGACCCGAAGGGTGAGCGCCCACGCCACCGCCCTGTTCCTGGTCGGAGTGTTCCCGGCGAACGTCAAGATGGCCTACGACTGGCGTCACCGCTCGACGACCGCGAAAGCCATCGCCTACGCGAGGCTTCCCCTCCAGGTTCCACTGATCCTCTGGGCCCGCAACGCCGGCCGCCAGGACGTCGGGCGTGGCACCGAGGGCGGCGGCCGGTGATCAGGAGCAGCGAGCTGGTGACGGGTGCCGGCACTCGGGCGATCATCGTGGTATCCGGCCCTGTCACCATGCAGGACAACGCGACCTTCACCGGGCCCGGGCAGCGCTCCACCCGCTTCCAGCACGTCGTCGAGCCGAGTCCGCGCACGCCCCTTCCGGCGATCACGGTCTCCGATCCGGCTCCGCCCGCCGCACCCCGTAACAAGCGCCGACGTGCCGTCATCAGGAGTTGTCCCGTTGCTGGGCCCAGGCGCTCCAGGCGGCTCTTCTCCACAGCAGCCGTGCGACGGGCCCGATCCGCGTCCGCGACGGCCTGCTGCTCCGCCGTCGCGGCCGAGGCGTCTTGAATCCGGAAGGGGCACGTGGGACGGCGACGAGCAGGCCCCGGAACCACAGATCGGCGACCTCCGGGTCGGCGAGGACCGCGTACAGAACCTGCTCCACCTGGTGCCGGACGGGGTCGGTGACCGGATGGCCGGCCTGGCGTGCGAAGTCCGCCGCGCGGCGGGCCAGCGCGGCGACCACCTGGTGCCGCTGGTGCCCGAGCTCGCACAGCTGCGTTCGGTCCAGCGTCCGGAGCTCCGCTCCCAGCCGGAGGAATCGCTCCGCCCCGGGCCGGTCGGCGCGGGCCAGCCGGTTCGCGGCCCAGGCTGCGAGGACGGGCCGTTGCAGCGCGGTGATCTGCCGGGCGGCCTCCGGGTCACGGTCCCGGCGGGCCTGGCGGCGTAGACGGCCCGCTCGGCGGTGAAAGAGTCTGGATCAAGTGCGTACAGGGCCTCCACTGCGCGATCGACGTCCATGCTCCTCACTCTCCGCCTGGCGGGAGTGGACGGCACGTCGTGACCCTCCCGGGGGCGCGCAGGACTGGGTCTGCGCTTCCGTGCACGGGGCCGCGAGGGCTGGGCGAGCGGGAACGGGAACGGGACGATCACGGGATGAACGACGGGATTGTGCTGATGGCCGATCCGCGGGTTGCCGCGGTGCCGGTGCGAGCGTGCGATGCGCCCCTGTCCCGCCGGGCGGCCGGCTGCTGATCGACCCGCGCCGGAACGACCCCCGTGGGCACTTCGCGCGCCTGCGGGAGAGCGTGATGGAGCGGCTCCTCGTCGCGCAGCGGGGGCTGTCAGAGGGGCTGCGGCAGCTCTTCGCCACCGGCGTCTGGAACGCTGCCGCCGCGACCTGTCCGACCCCAACATGATCTCCCTGCCGGTCCAGGCCATCGCCGCGCGCTGGGGTTTCACCGACCCCGCCCACTTCAGCCGACTCCTCCCGGCCGCCTACGGGACACCGCCCCGTTGGCCGGGGCTGCGTGCGGGGTGGAGCCAGGCCACGGCGGTGGCCAGGGGCCTCTTCGTCGGCCCGGTCGGCGTCTTGGTCGTGCCAGGTCTCGGGGCGGGGGTGATCCGGTCCGGCGCGGCGGGCCGTCGCACCCCGTTCACGGGCTGTACCGGGTCGTGCGGTCCCTTGTTGTTCCCCCGGCATTCGATCGTTCGAGACGGTAGGATCCGGCTACCCGCGGGGCGTCACGTGTTGTGGTAGACAGCCTGGTTGGGCTGCTCGCAGAGGGTTCACGGGGTGAAGTCCGCCCATCCGCCGGCTGCGTACCCGGCCGTCGCGGTAGATCATCCGGAGGTTGTCATGTCGGGGGAACACGGGCAGGCGGCGCAGGACCGGGTGGTACGGGTGCGGCCCGACGGCTTACTGCCGGGCGCGGTGCTCGCGCAGTCGCTGGACAATCAGTGGGCCGGAGCCGAGCTGACCAGGAAGATGGTGAGGCGAGGGAAGGGTTTCCGGGAGGTCGCGGCGGAGCGGGAGCGGGATGTCCGGGCCGAGTACTTCCGCAGTCTCATCAACACCCGCCAGGTGGTGGCCAACCGGGTCTTCTTCTACAACAACCCGGCGATGAGCCGCGATCTGGTCGAGGGCGGTTCCGCCCGGCGCGCGCACCAGCAGCTGCTGGCCGAGGGGGCACTCATCCCCTTCCTGTTGAACGAGCGGGAGCCCACCGAACGGCCCGCCGGCATGGACCTGGACGAGGCGGGCTTCAATGCCTGGCGTGACACGGTCGAGAGCATGCCGTCCGGCGAGCGGATGACATGTGTGCGCATGTCCTGGAATGACCAGGAGAACGTCCGTGATGCCCGGAGTGCACTGTTCAATCCTTTCGCGGCCCGGGTGCAGGGACTGACCGCGAAGGACATCCCGCTGCTGGCCTCTCAACTCGGTGTCCGTGCGGACCTTCTCGGTCCGTTCTCCGAGCGGATCGGCGAAGTGGTCCAGAGCAGCAATGAGTTACGCACACAGGGCGCGCTCGTCACGCGCAACCATCTGTACGAACGGTTCGTTTCCCTCCCGGGATCGCGGGTGTCCGACGGCAGGTTCGACCGGCGCAAGCCGTTCGCCGGAGAGATCAAGCAACTCCTCGACCTCATCTACAACGTGAACCTGGCCGATGCCCTCGAAATGTACCCGCTCACGCCGGCCGACAGCCTCCGCCGTGTGATTCTCCAGGAGTGGCGGGATCTTCGCGTGCAGACGTCCCAGGACGTCATACGGGATCCGGAGGAGGTGGTGCGGTATCTGCAGCGCCAGATCTTTGCCACCGTGCAGGACCGTCTGACCCCGGCCGGCATCGATGCGCTGGATCTGGAGGATGTCCGGACGCTGCGGCAGACCGACGAATGGCAGGTGTACATGTCTGCCTTCGACACCCTCGTGGCGGACCCAGGCACGTTCCAGGAGCGTGTGCACCAGGTGTTCAGCGGATACGTCGGACTCAACTCCAGGATTGTCGCCCTGTCGCAACGCCGTCGGTCGGACGCCTCCGGCGAGACCCGATGGGCGCCTGTGGTGGAGGTGGCGGTCAGTATCGGCGGATCGATGATCACGGCGGTAACCGGTGACGGCGCCTGGGCGGTCACCGGAAGTCTGGGGGGTGCGGTCGCGGGTGCCTACGGTGGATCCGTGCAACTGATCCTTCGCAATCGTGCCGCCGGGCGGCGCGAGCAGAAGTTCGCGCGGGAGATCGCAGCCATCCGCTTCGACAGTGTGCGGGAGTGGGAACAGCTTCAGGAGCTGGTCCGGCGACTGCCGGGGTACCGTGAGACGCGGGCGGCCGGGGCCGCGACGGGGTCCTCGACGACCCAGGAAATCCCGGAATACTGAGCGGAACGCCGGGAACCGGATACCTCGGGGTCCCGCACGCCGGGGACATCGAGTACCGGAGCCCGCCGAAGTGTTGCGGAACCCGCGCCCGACGAGAAGCCGGAGAGCGATGACGACAGCGTACGAGCTTCTGCGCCGGACCAGGCCGGAGCTGTTTCGCAACTGTCCTGACGGTGTCGAGATCCTCTTTGATCCGGACGAGATCCGGGCGGCACGGCGCACCCTTTCGGAAGACGGTACGGAGGGCGCGGAGGACCGGGTCGGAGTGGTCTACTCCGATCGCTTCATCACGCTGGTCCGAGACGCGGTGCGGTTTCCCGGCGGCGCCCTGGGGCTGTACACACGTGTGGTCCCCACCCGGGCGGGCCCTGGAGTGGTGATCCTGCCCCTGCTCGGCCCCGACAACGCGATCGTTGTGATCGAGCACTACCGGCATGCGACACGGTCCTGGCACTGGGAGGTACCGCGAGGCATGGGAGAACCGGGGATCTCCGGGGCGGAAAGCGTGGCCCGGGAACTTCGGGAGGAGATCGGGGCGGAGGCCGAGGAGGTGATTCCGCTGGGCCGGTTCCACGCGGACACCGGTCTCCTCGGTGACGATGTCGAGCTGTACGCCGCCCGTATCTCGCGGACCGGACCGCTCGACAGGGCCGAGGGCATCAGAAAGTCGGCCGTCGTGTCCTGGGCCGAACTTCAGCGAATGATCGCCACGGACGTCATCACGGACTCGTTCACGATCGCGGTGGCAGCACGGGCCGGTCTGCGAGGCCTCTTCGGTGAGTGAGCGCCCCACCGCGGCCAGGACCCGTGGCCGCACCTGGGAAACGTCCAAGGCCCGGCCGCAGGTGGCGGGGGCGGGGGACGGGGACGGGGGAGCTTCGGAGGCAGTCGGTTCGTTCCGGTGGGCTACCGGCGCGCCCGAGGCGAACGTCGTGTGTGTACACGGCCGGTGACGGATGCTCAGGGGTGTCGGCTCTGCCGCCGATCGGAGGGGGCCGGGGGCCGTCTCCGGGTCAGGTCCGCTCGCCGGCGGCCTGTGCCTCGCGCAGAAACGCCGCCGTGGCCGCTGCCTCGTACCCCTCCCCAGCCGGCGGCAGGATCGATGACCTGCCAGGTCATGGCCCCGGCGCCGGGTCCGCTGCCGGGGAATGCCGCCACCGGTCCGGGTCGTGCCACGGCCTCCGTCTGAGGGAGCAGGAGGGCCGTACGGCGGGTCGATCATGCCTGTCGGCGCGGGCGGCGGGGTGTGAGACCTCGGGCGTCGAGGCCGGTCAGGTCGACCCGGGTGGAGTGGGGGCGCAGGGCCGGGCATGGGTCCATCACGGTGTGGAGCGTGCGGCCGGTGGCAAGAGCGAGTTCGCCACCGGGGCGGATCCGGGCGGCTACGGACCGGAACGACGGAAACCGGCCGGGTCCCCGGGCCACCAAGCGCGCTCGTCCAGGCTCCGCACCAGGGCGGGGACCAGCAGGGAGCGGACGACCAAGGTGTCGAGCAGAACGCCGAAGGTCACGATGAAGGCGATCTGGATCAGGAACGCCAGCGGGATCACCCCGAGCGCCGCGAACGTCGCGGCCAGCACCACCCCGGCCGAGGTGATCACCCCGCCGGTCGCCACCAATCCGTGGCGCAAGCCCTCCCGTGTACCGAGGCGGATCGACTCCTCGCGGACGCGGGACATCAGGAAGATGTTGTAGTCCACCCCGAGCGCCACCAGGAAGACGAATCCGTAGAGCGGCACCGAGGCGTCCGTGCCGGTGAAGCCCAGAAGGTGGGTGAAGACCAGGGATGCGACCCCGAGGGTGGCGAAGAAGTTCAGCGCGACCGTCGCCACCAGGAGCAGCGGCATCAGCAGGGAGCGCAGCAGTGCCGTGAGGATGACCAGGATGATCGCCAGGACGACCGGCACGATCAGGGCGCGATCGGCCGCCGCCGTCCGCTGGGTGTCGATCCGCTGGGCGGTGACCCCGCCCACCAGCGCGCCGGCGTCGGGCACCGCGTGAACGGCCTCCCGCAGCGCGGTGACGGTCCGTTCGGCCGCCTCGCTGTCGGCGGGGTCGGACAGAGTGACGTCCAGCCGTACCCGGCCGTCGGCGATCAGCGGCGGGCCGTCGGGGGCACCATCGGCGGTCGTCGGGAGGACGGTGGCGATGCCCGGCACCTGTCGTGCGGCGGCGGCGACCGGCTCCAGGGTATCGGCGCGCGCCACCACCACGGCGGGGCTGCCCGAGCCGCCCGGGAAGTGCTCGGCGAGTACGGCCTGCGCGGTCACGGACGGCGCGTCGCCGACGAGGGTCTCGTCCAGCGGCACTCCGCGGGAGGTCAGGTTGGGGGCGAACGCCGCGCAGGCGAGCAGCGCCGCCAGGGTGACGGCCCAGACCCGGCGCGGTGCCCGGTCCACGAGGTCGGCGATCCGGCGCCAGATCCGGTGCGCCCCGGTCGCCGCCTCCTGGTCGTTCCGGTGGGGCCGCGCGGGCCAGTAGGCCGCCCGGCCGAGGAGGACGAGCGCGGCAGGGAGGAAGGTGAGCGCCGCCGCGACCGCGCAGACGATACCGATGGCCCCGACGGGGCCCAGAGCCCGGTTGTTGGTCAGATCGCTCAGCAGGAGCGCGAGCAGCCCCAGCGCCACGGTGGCCGCGCTGGCCAGCACCGGACCGGCCGAGCGGCGCAGGGCGGCCCGCATCGCCACCGTACGGTCGTCCCCCCGCTCCAACTCCTCGCGGAACCTGGCCGTCAGGAGGAGCGCGTAGTCCGTGGCCGCCCCGATCACCAGGATCGACAGGATTCCCTGGACCTGACCGTCGACCCGTACGATCCCCCGTTCGGCGAGCGCGTACACCACCGCGCAGGCGAGGGCGAGCGCGAACACGGCGGCCACGATGATCAGCAGTGGCAGCAGGACGCTGCGGTAGACGAGCAGCAGGATGACGAGCACCGTCGCCAGGGCCACGCCGAGCAGTAGACCGTCGATCCCGGAGAACGCGTTCTTGAGGTCCGCCTGGGCAGCGGCCGGGCCCGCGAGATGGACGGTGGTTCCGGGCACCGTCCGGGCTTCTGCCCCGATCTCGTCCAGCGCGTCCGCCAGGCCGTCGTCGAGGTCGGTCCGCAGCGGCACCACCGCCCGCAGAGCGCGGCCGTCGTCCGAGACGAGGGCGGGGGACGGGTTCCCGGCGAGCAGGCGTGGGCCGTCGATCCCCCGCAGGGCGTCGCCGGTGTCGGCGCGCGCCGTTTCCGGCAGCGGGCCGCCCCCGCGTGCGGTCCACACGACGACGAGCGGCACGGCGTCGCTCTGCCGGAAATCCTCCTGCGCATCGATGACCCGGGTCGACTCGGCGGTACGGGGCAGGAACGCCGCCTGGTCGTTGGTGGCGACCTCGCCGAGCTTTCCCGCGTACGGGCCGAGTATCCCGCCGACACCCAGCCAGGCGACGAGGAGAAGCAGTGGGGTCAGCAGACGGGCGGCGCGGGGGGACCGGGCGGGGCGGGCAGTGCGGGGCATGGAGGACACATCCGCGGTCTCGACGGGGCGACTGACGGGCCAATTATCTTGATGGATTGAGACATTCGGATGGTAGGCGATGCCCGTGCCCTCGGCCGCACCCACCCCGCGCTCCGTCACACCGCTGGTCGCGGAGGCTCCTCCAGGCGAGCCATCTCCTCACTGAAGGCGTCCAGGAACCGGAGCACCACGTCGAGTTCCTCGTCCTCGAACCGGCTTCGCGCGCGCTCCCCCGCGACCGCCAGAGGGCGGAAGAAGGCCCGAGCGGCCAGGCGCGCCTCGTCCACGTACTCGACACGGACCACCCGCCGGTCCGCCTCGTCCCGGTTACGGCGGATATGACCGGCGCGCTCCAGGCGGTCGAGACAGGCGGTCACCGCGCCGGACGTGAGCCCCAGTCGTATCCGCAGCATCCCCGGGGTGACCGGCTCCTCCGCGTCCAGGACCGCGGCGAGCGCGCGCACGTCGGTCGCGTGCAGTCCATGGGCGGTCGCGAAGGCGTCCGTCAGCCGGTTCATCTCACCGTTCACCCGCCGCAGGGAGACGGCCAGCGCCATCAGCCGCTCCAACGCCGCCGGGCCACCACCGTTCTCGCCGTTCACGCCCGGCAGCGTACCTGCCCACAGCCGGGACGGGGGGGACAGCGAC
>NZ_JBHYZV010000081.1:0-31416 GCF_042753905.1 Streptomyces sp. NPDC059248
GGACGCGGCCGTACGGTATCGGGCGCGCGCCCCGGCGGCGGGGGCGCGCTCGGCCGCGCCGGGGCGGCGGGGCCTCCGGGCGCGGGCCGCACCGGGCTCCGGGCACCGGGGGCCGTGGCACCCGGCGCGGCGGCCGTACCCGGACGTGGGCCCGGAACCCCCGAACCGGGGACCGTGGCCGGCATGGGCACGGAGCGGGCCGGAGGCGTCGTACGGGCATCCGGGCCTGCGGCGCGGGAAGTCTCAGCCGCACCCGGAGCCGTGGTCGGCATCGGTACGGAACGGGCCGGAGGCGCCGCACCCGCGCCGGCACCGGGGCCCGAAGCGCCGGGTGCGTCAGGTGTACCCGGGCGTACACCGGCGACACCCGAAGGGCGGGGGCCGGGAGCTGTGCCGCGTGCGGGCGCGCCGGGTGCCGTGGTGGGCCGGGGTGGGACGGATCGCCCCTCGCCCGGGGCGGGCGGAGCCGCCGTACGAGCGGCGGGCGCGGGCCCCGGCGCCGCGGCGGGGGCCGACGGCCCCCGAGGAGTGGTGCCGGAGCGTACGGCCGGATCCGGCGGTACGGATCCCGGCGCGCCCGGTCGCGCCGGAGCGGCGGCGTCGGACGCCGTACGGGCACCGGGCCGGAGCGGTGGCGCCGCCGGCGCGGCGCGGTCGCCGGACGGTGCGGGCGGAGCCGAAGGGCCGGTCGCGGGTGGGGCGGTGGCGGCCCGGCTCCCGGTATCCGTCGCACCGGCTCCCGCACCGGCTCCCGCGCCCGGTTCGCGCGGCGCGGCCCGGCGCGGGTCCGGGGGCCGCGGGGCGTCGTCGGGGGTGCGGGGGTGGGGCGGGGTGGTTCTGAGGCGGGTCGTCGCCTTGTCGCGCGGGGGCGGGGTGCGCAGGGGGCGGGTGGGCTCGTCGCGCCGGGCCGAGGAGGACGCCGAAGCGGCGGGCGGGCGGCGGGCGGAGGGGTCGGTGGGGGCGCCGGACGGACCCGTCGGGGCCGTGAGCGCCTCCGTCGGCTCCGGCTCCGGCGGAAGCACCGCATCCGTGATCCGGGAGCGGGGCGCGGACGTGGCGGCGGCGGCGCCGACCGCGTCGTTTTCGGGCGGCGGGGCTTTCCGGCCGGTGGAGTCGGATGTCTCCGTATTCATGCCGCCCCCGATCTCCCGTATCCGCACCTTCGTCGGATCGCCCCTCGCAGCATGCTTGTTCGTCTCCGCGCGTGCGTCACTCTACGGGGTGTCGCGGGCGGTCAGGGACCCGGAGGAGGAGCCTCCCCCCGGGAACGGCTGATCTGCCCCGATCGTCCCCCTACCCCGCGGTAATCGGGTCTGGCAGGCTCTGGCCATGACTCACCGCGCAGCGGACCGGGCCCGCTACGACCGGGCCACCGCCCATCTCGACGCGCCGTTCGCCGTCGTCGATCTGACGGCGTTCGACGCCAACGCGGCGGACCTCGTCCGCCGGGCGGGCGGCAAGCCGGTGCGGATCGCCAGCAAGTCGGTGCGCTGCCGGGCGCTGCTGGAGCGGGCGCTGGCCCGGGACGGCTTCGCCGGGGTGATGTCGTTCACGCTCGCGGAGTCGATCTGGCTGGCGCGCGCCGGTTTCGGGGACGTACTGCTGGCGTATCCGTCGGCGGACCGCGCGGGGTTCGCCGAACTCGCGGCCGATCCGAAGCTCGCCGCCGCGGTGACGGTCCTGGTCGACGATCCGGCGCAGCTGGAGCTGATCGACGCGGCGCGCGCGGGCGGCACGGAGGAGATCCGGGTCTGTCTGGAGCTGGACACGGCGCTGCGGCTGCTGGGCGGCCGGATCCGGGTGGGGGCGCGGCGCTCCCCGCTGCACACCCCGGAGAGGCTGGCGGAGGTGGCGCGGTCCGTGGCGCGGCGGCCGGGGTTCCGGCTGGTGGGGCTGATGGCGTACGAGGGGCATGTCGCGGGTGTCGGTGACGCGGTCGAGGGGTATCCCGTGGTGTCCCGGGGCGTCCGGCTGATGCAGCGGACGGCCCGCCGTCAGCTGGTGGCGCTGCGGGCCGAGGCGGTACGGGCGGTCCGCGCGGTGGTGCCGGACCTGGAGTTCGTCAACGGCGGCGGGACCGGCAGTGTGCAGCACACGGCGGCCGAGGACGCGGTGACGGAGATCGCGGCGGGTTCGGGGCTCTACGTGCCCCGGCTCTTCGACCACTACACGGCCTTCTCGGGGCGTCCGGCGGCCCTGTTCGCCCTGCCGGTGGTGCGCAGGCCGGGGGTGGGGGTGGTGACGGTGCTCGGCGGGGGCTATCCGGCGTCGGGTCCGGCGGGCCGGGACCGGTTGCCGGAGCCGTATCTGCCGCCGGGGCTGCGGTACGACCGGCAGGAGGCGGCGGGCGAGGTGCAGACACCGCTGCTGGGCTCCCCGGCGGACGATCTGCTGATCGGGGACCGGGTGTGGTTCCGGCACGCCAAGGCCGGGGAGTTGTGCGAGCGGTTCGACGTCCTGCATCTGGTGGAGGGCGACCGGGTGGTGGGTTCGGTGCCGACGTACCGGGGCGAGGGCCGGACGTTTCTGTAGCGGTGGTGCCGTACCGCCGGCCGGCCGCACGGCACCACCGGCGTCCCCTACAGCGGTGTCACATACGCCCCGGAGATCCCGCCGTCCACCAGGAAGTCGGTGGCGTTGACGAACGAGGAGTCGTCGCTTGCGAGGAAGGCGACCGCAGCGGCGATCTCGTCGGCCCGGGCGAACCGTCCGACGGGGATGTGGACGAGCCGGCGGGCGGCGCGCTCGGGGTCCTTGGCGAAGAGTTCCCGGAGCAGCGGGGTGTCGACGGGTCCCGGGCAGAGCGCGTTGACCCGGATGCCCTCGCGGGCGAACTGGACGCCGAGTTCGCGGGACATGGCGAGGACGCCGCCCTTGGACGCGGTGTACGAGATCTGGGAGGTGGCCGCGCCCATGATCGCCACGAAGGACGCGGTGTTGATGATGGAGCCGCGGCCCTGGCGGCGCATATAGGGGATGGCGGCCTTGCAGCAGAGGTAGACGGAGGTGAGGTTGGTGTCCTGGACCCGCTGCCACGCTTCGAGGCCTGTGGTGAGGATGGAGTCGTCGTCGGGCGGTGAGATACCGGCGTTGTTGAAGGCGACGTCGACGGAGCCGTAGGTGTCGTACGCGGTCTTGAAGAGCGCCTCGACCTGCTCGGGGTCGGTGACGTCGACCCGGACGAACAGCCCGCCGACCTCGTCGGCCGCCGCCTTGCCCGCGGTCTCGTCGATATCGGCGCAGACGACGTGCGCGCCCTCGGACGCGAGGCGGCGCGCGGTGGCCAGGCCGATGCCGCTGCCCGCGCCGGTGACGACGGCGGTACGGCCCACGAGGCGGCGGCAGACAGCCGGGGAGCCCGCGGCGGAAGGGGGCACTGTCATGGGGTCAGACCTCCGTACTGAAGAAGACGTTCTTGGTCTCGGTGAAGGCGGCGAGGGCGTCGGGGCCCAGTTCGCGGCCGAGGCCGGACTGGCGGTAGCCCCCGAAGGGGGTCCAGTAGCGGACGCTGGAGTGCGAGTTGACGGAGAGGTTGCCCGCGCGGACGGCGCGCGAGACGCGGACGGCGCGGCCGATGTCGCGGGTCCACAGGGATCCGGAGAGCCCGTAGTCGGTGTCGTTGGCGAGCCGGATCGCGTCGGCCTCGTCGTCGAAGGGGATGACCGCGGCGACGGGTCCGAAGATCTCGTCGCGGGCGGCGGGGTCGGCGGGGTCGAGTCCGGTGAGGACCGTGGGCGGGAACCAGAAGCCGGGCCCGTCCGGTGCGGTGCCGCGGATGCCGGGCAGGTCGTCGGGGACGTAGGAGCGGACCCGGTCCAGTTGGGCGCGGGAGATCAGCGGGCCCATCCGGACGGTCTCGTCGGCCGGGTCGCCGACGGTGACGGCCTCGATCGCGGGGGTGAGGAGTTCGATGAAGCGGTCGTGGACGGAGCGTTCGACGAGGATCCGGGTCCTGGCGCAGCAGTCCTGGCCGCTGTTGTCGAGGAACGACATGGGGGTGGCGGCGACGGCGGTCTCCAGGTCGGCGTCGGCGAAGACGATGTTCGGGCTCTTGCCGCCGAGTTCGAGGGTGACGCGCTTCACGGTCCCGGCGCAGCGGGCCATGATGCTCTTGCCGACCCGGGTGGACCCGGTGAAGACGATCTTGGCGATGCCGGGGTGGTCGACGAGGGCGGTGCCGGTGATGTCGCCCGCGCCGGGCAGGACCTGAAAGAGGTGCTCGGGGAGCCCGGCCTCCAGGGCGAGCCGGGCGAGCCGGAGGGCGGTGAGGGGGGTGGTCTCGGCGGGTTTGAGGAGGACCGCGTTCCCGGCGGCGAGCGCGGGGGCGGTGCCCCAGGCGGCGATCGGCAGGGGGAAGTTCCAGGGGGCGATGACGCCGACGACGCCGAGGGGTTCGAGGAGGGTGATGTCGAGGCCCCCGGCGACCGGGATCTGCCGGCCGGTGAGGCGTTCCACTCCCCCGGCGCTGTAGTCGAGGAGGTCGCGGACGTTCCCGGCCTCCCAGCGGGCGTTGCCGATGAGGTGTCCGGCTTCGAGTACCTCCAGCCGGGCGAGTTCCTCGATGTGGTCGTCGACGACGGCGGCGAAGCGGCGCAGCAGCCGGGCCCGGTCGGCGGGGGCGGCGGCGGCCCAGATGTGCTGGGCCGCGGCGGCGCGGGCGACGGCGGTGTCGACCTCGGCGGGCGAGGTCGCGGCGACCTTCTCGACGAGTGCGCCGGTGGCCGGGTTGAGGACCTCGTGGTACGCGGCGTGCACGGCGTTCCTTTCGGGGGTGCGGAGCCGTACCGGCCGGCCGGAGGCGGGCCGGGACGGGTCAGTGGCGTTCGAAGGAGCGGCGGCGTTCCCAGTCGGTGACGGCGGCGTCGTACGCGGTGAGTTCGACCCGCGCCATGTTGAGGTAGTGGGCGACGACCTCGGCGCCGAACGCGGCCTTGGCCACGGCGCTGGTCTCCCACAGTTCGGCGGCCTCGCGCAGGGTGGCCGGCACCCGGGCGTGTCCTGCGGTGTACGCGTTCCCGGCGCACGGCTCGGGGAGTTCCAGTTCCTGTTCCACGCCGTACAGACCGGCGGCGACGAGTCCGGCGACGGCCAGATGGGGATTGACGTCCCCGCCGGGGAGCCGGTTCTCGAAGCGCAGGGACGGGCCGTGGCCGACGACCCGAAGGGCGCAGCTGCGGTTGTCGTGTCCCCAGGCCACGGCGGTGGGGGCGAAGGATCCCGGCTGGAACCGTTTGTACGAGTTGATGTTGGGCGCGTACAGCAGGCTGAACTCGCGGAGGGCGGCGAGCTGTCCGGCGAGGAAGTGCCGCATCACGGGCGACATTCCGCCGGGTCCGTTCCCGGCCATGACATTGGTGCCGTCGGCGTCGGCGAGGGAGAGATGGATATGGCAGGAGTTGCCCTCGCGCTCGTTGTACTTGGCCATGAAGGTGAGGGAGACGCCTTCCTGGGCGGCGATCTCCTTGGCGCCGGTCTTGTAGACGGCGTGCTGGTCGCAGGTGACGAGGGCTTCGTCGTAGCGGAAGACGATCTCGTGCTGGCCGGGGTTGCACTCGCCCTTGGCGGACTCCACGGTCATTCCGGCGGCGGTCATCTCGTTGCGGATCCGGCGCAGCAGGGGTTCGATCCGGCCGGTGCCGAGCACCGAGTAGTCGATGTTGTACTGGTTGGCGGGGGTCAGTCCGCGGTAGTCGCGGTCCCATGCCTCTTCGTAGGTGTCCTTGAAGACGATGAACTCCAGCTCGGTGCCGACGTTCGCGGTCCAGCCGTGTTCGGCGAGCCGGGCGAGCTGGTGGCGGAGTACCTGCCGGGGGGCGGCGTCGACGGGGCCGCCGTCGCTCCGGGCGAGATCGGCGATGAGGAGGGCGGTGCCGTCGTTCCAGGGCACACGGCGCAGGGTGGCGGGGTCGGGGCGCATGGCGAAGTCGCCGTACCCCCGGTCCCAGGAGGACATGGCGTAGCCGTCGACGGTGTTCATCTCGGTGTCGACGGCGAGCAGGTAGTCGCAGCCCTCGGTGCCGTGGGTCAGGACCTCGTCGAGGAAGAACGGCGCGGCGAACCGCTTGCCCTGGAGCCGTCCCTGCATATCGGGGAAGGCGAGGACCACGGTGTCGATGGTCCCGTCGGCGACGAGGGCGCGCAGCTCTCCGACGGCGAGCGGGGGTGTTCGGTCGGCCACGGGTTCGCGCCTCCTTGGGTCGGCCGGGAGCCATAAGGTATTGCTGAAGACCATTGATTGGGAAGAGGAAACGACGACGTGGCGCGAACGGCAACGCGCACGGGGGAACCGCGGACGGCGGACACCCCGGCGGAGCACGAGTGATGGGGGCGACGGATGAGACGGCGGACGCGACCGTGAACGGCGCGACGGGCGCGGCAGGCGCGGCACACGTGGCAGGTGCGACGGGCGCGACGGACACCGCGGGCGGGCCGGAAGCGGCGGACGTTCAGGACCGGGCGGCGGCCGTGCTGCGGCCGGTGCGCGCGGGCAACGGCTTCGAGGAGGCGCTGGAGCAGATCCTCCAGCTCCTCCGGCTCGGCCTGGTCCCGGCCGGCGGGCGGCTTCCGGCGGAGCGCGAGCTGGCCGAGCTGATGGGGATCAGCCGGGTGACGCTGCGGGAGGCCCTGAAGGTCCTCACCGACCAGGGGCTGGTCGAGAGCCGCCGCGGGCGCTACGGCGGGACGTTCGTCCTGCCCCGCCCGGACGCCTACGGCGAGGACGAGTTGCGGCGCAGGCTGGCGGGCAGGGACGTGGAGGACACCCTCCGCTTCCGGGAGGTGCTGGAGGTCGGCGCGGCCGGACTGTGCGCCGCGCACGAGCTGACGGCCGAGGGCGCCGACCGGCTGCGCGCGGCGCTGGCGGCCACCCACGACGCGCCGCTCGCCGAGTACCGGCGGCGGGACACCCTCCTCCATCTCACCCTCGCCGAGCTGTCGGGATCGCCGTCGCTGGCCGGCCGGTACGCGGCGGTCCGGGCCGGCCTCAACGACCTGCTGGACTGCATCCCCCTCCTGGTCCGGAACCTGGAGCACTCCCAGCGGCAGCACACGGCGGTGGTCGATGCGGTACTGGCGGGGGACGCCGACGGGGCGCGGGAGACCATGCGCGAGCACTGCGCGGGTACGGCGGCGCTGCTGCGGGGATTCCTGTCCTGAGGCAATCCCTGTCCCGAGGCACCGCCCCGGAGGAGGGCCCCGGTACCGCCCCGCGCGGACGACATCGCCGCAGAGGTCTTGCGCAACTCCCGGACGTACCGCAAAGGTGTCGCCCTAAACCTTTGAATGCCGGGAGTGATCCACCATGGCCGAAGGAACCACCAGCAGACCCGAGTCCCCGGAACCGACGCTCCCCCGGCGGAACTCCCCCGACGACGACGCGTACCTCCGGCGCCGGATGCTGCGCCGGGGCAGCGCGGGATGGCTGCTGCTGACCGGTCTCGGTGTGGCGTACGTCGTCTCCGGGGACTTCTCCGGCTGGAACATCGGTCTGTCGAAGGGGGGTTTCGGCGGGCTCGCCGTCGCGATGGTCCTGATGGGCGTGATGTACGCGTGTCTGGTCTTCGCCCTCGCCGAACTCTCCGCGATCCTGCCGACCGCGGGCGGCGGCTACGGCTTCGCCCGGCGGGCCCTGGGCCCCTGGGGCGGCTTTCTGACGGGGACGGCCATCCTCATCGAGTACATCCTCGCGCCCGCCGCGATCTCCATCTTCATCGGCGACTACGTCGAATCGCTGGGCCTGTTCGGTCTGGAGTCGGGCTGGCCGGTCTATCTCGCCTGCTTCGCCGTCTTCATCGGGATCCATCTGTGGGGCGTGGGCGAGGCCCTGCGGTTCAGTCTGGTCGTCACCGCTATCGCGGTGGCCGCGCTGCTGATCTTCGCGATCGGCGCGTTCACCGACTTCAGCGCGGCCCGGCTGGACGACATCCCGGTGGACGGGGACGCGTTCGGGGCGAGTTCGTGGCTGCCGTACGGACTCCTCGGGATCTGGGCGGCGTTCCCGTTCGGGATGTGGTTCTTCCTCGGGGTGGAGGGCGTACCGCTGGCCGCCGAGGAGGCGAAGGACCCGGTGCGGTCGCTGCCGAGGGCGATGGCGATCGCCATGGGCGTCCTGGTGCTGCTGGCCGTGGTGACCTTCCTCGCCGCGACCGGGGCCCGGGGCTCCGCGATCATCCAGGAGGAGGGGAACCCGCTGGTGGTGGCCCTCCAGGGGCACGGCGACCCGACGGCGCTCAGCCGGTTCGTCAACTACGCGGGGCTCGCGGGCCTGGTGGCCTCCTTCTTCTCCCTCGTCTACGCGGGCTCCCGGCAGCTGTTCGCGCTCTCCCGCGCCGGATATCTGCCCCGGTTCCTGTCGCTGACCAGCCGCCGCCGGTCGCCCTATCTCGGGCTGCTGGTCCCGGGCGCGATCGGGTTCGCCCTCGCCGCCTCGACCGGCGACGGCGGACGGATGCTGAACATGGCGGTGTTCGGGGCGACCATCAGCTACGCCCTGATGGCGCTCTCGCATATCGTGCTGCGGCGGCGCGAGCCGGGCCTGCACCGCCCGTACCGCACCCCCGGCGGCACGGTCACCTCGTCCGTCGCCTTCGTCCTCGCGCTCTCGGCGCTGGTGGCGACGTTCCTGGTGGACAAGGAGGCGGCGCTGATCGCCGTGGCGGTCTACGGCGTGGCCCTCGCCTACTTCGCCCTCTACAGCCGTCACCATCTGGTGGCGAAGGCCCCGGAGGAGGAGTTCGCCGCCCTGGCCGCCGCCGAGGCGGAGCTGCGACACGACTGACGGGGCACCGCACCGGAACAGGACCGGAGCAGGACCGGAGCAGGACCGGAACAGGACCGGAGCAAGATCGGGACAGCCGGACGGACGGACGAAGGAGGGATGGCCGTGCCGAAGCCGCTGATCGGCGTCACGACGTATCTGAACCCGGCCGTGTGGGGGGTGTGGAAGCTGCCCGCCGCGCTGCTCCCGGCCGCCTATCCGCAGCTGGTGCAGCGCTCGGGCGGACTGGCGGCCCTGCTGCCGCCGGACGCGGGACCGGGCGCCGCGCGGGAGGCGGTGGCCCGCCTCGACGGGCTGGTCGTCGCGGGGGGCGCCGATGTGGAACCCGTACGGTACGGGGCCGAGCCCCACGCCAGGACCGGGCCGCCCGCGCGCGACCGGGACGTCTGGGAGCTGGCCCTGATCGACGCGGCGCTGGAGTCGGGCACCCCGCTCCTCGGGATCTGCCGGGGCATGCAGCTCCTGAACGTGGCCCTCGGCGGCACCCTCACCCAGCACATCGAGGGCCATACGGGCGGCGAGGGCGTCTTCGGCAGCCACCGGGTGACCCCGGTCCCGGGCACGCTGTACGACGCCCTGGCCCCGGCGCCCGTGGAGGTCCCCACCTACCACCACCAGGCGGTGGACCGTCTCGCCCCGCCCCTGACGGCCTCGGCCCACGCCGACGACGGCACCGTGGAGGCGGTCGAACTCCCCGGCCCCGGCTGGGTCCTGGGCGTCCAGTGGCATCCGGAGATGGGCGACGACCTCACGATCACCGAGGCACTGGTCCGGGCGGCGGACGGGCGGCGGAGCGGCCCCTGAGCGGCGTTGCGGCTCAGAACAGCCGGGGCACGCTGGCGACGAGCCGCGCCGTATAGGCGTGTTCCGGGGCGGTCAGGACCCGGTCCGTCTCGCCCTGTTCCACCACCCGGCCGCCGCTGAGGACCGCCGTACGGTCGCAGAGGGACGCCACCACGGACAGGTCGTGGGAGACCATGATCAGCGCCAGTCCGCGTTCCTCGCGCAGTTCGCGCAGCAGCTCGACGACCTTGACCCGGGTGGTGACGTCGAGCGCGCTGACGGGTTCGTCCGCGAGCAGCACCCGGGGGTCGCAGACGACGGCGCGGGCGATCGCGACGCGCTGCCGCTGCCCGCCGGAGAACTCGTGTGGATAGCGGTCGGCGGCGTCGGACGGCAGTCCTACGGCGGTGAGCGCGGCGGCCACCCGGGGAGCAGCGTCGCGCCGGGACGCGAGCCCGAGGGAGCGCAGCGGTTCGGCGACCGAGTCGCCGACGCGGCGGCGCGGGTCGAGGGACGCGTAGGGGTCCTGGAAGACGCACTGCACACCCCGGCGGAAGTGCCGCGTCCGGGCCCGGTCGCGGGGGCGCAGCTCTTCGCCGTCGTAGCGGACGGTTCCGGCGGTGGGGCGGGCGAGGCCGAGGAGGAGCCGGAGCAGGGTGGTCTTGCCGGTGCCGGACTCGCCGACGACGGCGAGGCTCTCACCGGGGCGGACCGCGAGGGAGACATCGGTGAGGACGGGGGCGCCGCCGCCCCGGTAGGCGTAGGAGACCCGGTCGGCCTCCAGCAGGGCGCCCGCATCGGCGGCGGTGGTGGCGGCGGTGATGTCGGGGGGCGTACGGCCGTCGGCTGCGGTCATCGGGGCGTCCTCCGTCCCGTCAGGGCGTTCTCCAGCGTCCGCGCGCTCTCCACGAGCGCCGCGGTGTAGGGGTCGCCGGGGGCGGTGACGACGTCCCGTACCGGCCCTTCCTCGACGGCGCGGCCGTCCTTCATCACCAGCACCCGGTCGGCGACGCCCGCCACCACGGCCAGGTCGTGGCTGATGAACAGCAGGGCCATGTCCCGCTCCCGGACCAGCGCGTCCAGCAGCTCCAGCAGTTCGGCCTGGACGGTGACGTCGAGGGCGGTGGTGGGCTCGTCGGCGATCAGCAGCCGGGGCTCGCAGGCCAGTGCCATGGCGAGGGCGACGCGCTGCCGCTGGCCGCCGGAGAGTTCGTGCGGGCGGGACCGGGCGATCCGGCCGGGTTCGGGGAGCCGTACCCGCTCCAGCTCCTCGGTGACGGCCTTCCGCAGGGCCGTGCCCTTGAGCCCTCGGTGCCGGGCGAGCGGTCCCGCGATCTGGTTGCCGACGCGCATCAGGGGGTCGAGCGCCGTGAGCGGCTCCTGGAAGACGATCGCCGCGTCCCGTCCCCGGACGGCCGTGAGGCGCTTCTCGGACGCGCCCACGATCTCGGTCCCGGCGAGTTCGACGCTGCCGTCGGCGGTGAGGGCTTCGGGCAGCAGTCCGAGCGCAGCCAGGGACGTCAGGGACTTTCCGGAGCCGGACTCGCCGATGAGGCCGAGGCGTTCGCCGGGGGCGACGGTGAAGGAGAGCCGGTCGACGAGGGTACGGCCGGTCCGGGTGCGGACGGTCAGCTCGCGGACCGCGAGGAGGGGGGTCATGCGCGTCCTCCGCGGCTGGTGGGGTCGAGGGTGTCGCGCAGTCCGTCGGCGATCAGGTTGACGCCGACGACGAGCACGACGAGGAGGATGCCGGGCGCGAGGGCGCCCGCGGGCGCGGTGGTGAAGGTGGCCTGGGCGTCCAGCAGCATCCGGCCCCAGGAGGCGTTGGGCGGCGGCGCGCCGAGGCCCAGATAGGACAGGCCTGCCTCGGCGAGGACGGCGAGGCCGAACTGGAGGGCCAGGTTGACCACGAGGGTGGGCCAGATATTGGGCAGGACGTGTCCGGTGACGATCCTGGTCCAGCCGGTGCCGGAGGTCCGGGACGCGGTGATGAAGTCCTGGGCGAGTACGCGTTTGGCCAGGACCCGCACGAGGCGGGCCACGACCGCGCTCTGGGCGATGCCGATGGCGAGGATCGCGGAGCCGAGGCTGCCGGAGCGGGCGGCGACGATCAGCATCGCGAGCAGCAGGGTGGGGAAGGCGATGAGCAGGTCGAGGAAGGCGGAGAGGGTGTCGTCGAGCCAGCCCTGCGCGAAGGCGGCCAGCAGTCCCAGTACGGTGCCCAGCGCGGCGGCGATCAGGACGGAGCCGAGGCCCGCCTGCATCGCGATCTTCGCCCCGTTCATCACCTGGGTGAGCAGGTCGCGGCCGAGTTTGTCGGTGCCGATGAGATGGTCGCCGCCGGGCGGGGCGAGCCGTCCCCCTGAGGTGTCGTCGGTGGCGTAGGGCAGCCAGAAGAGGGAGACCAGGGCGAGCAGGGCGATCGATCCGGCGAGTACCACGCCGGTGATCAGGGTGTACGACCTGCGGGCCCCGACGGCCTTTTCGACGGCCGGGGCCGGGGCCGCGGTGGTGGGGACGGTGGTCATCGGGAGCCTCCCGCGAGTCCGGACCGCAGCCGGGGGTCGACCACGCGCTGGACGAGGTCGGCGGCGAAGCCGATCAGCAGCACCGCGAGGGTGGAGACGAACAGCACGCCCTGGATGACGGGGTAGTCGTGCTGGCTGATGCCGGTGGTGAGCTGGGAGCCGAGGCCGGGCAGGGCGAAGACGGACTCCACGACCACCGCGCCGAGGAGGGTGGAGGCGAGTTCGATGCCGAGGACGGAGATGACGGGTACGGAGGCGTTGCGCAGCCCGTGCCGCCACATCGCGCCCCGGAAGGTGGCGCCGAGGGCCCGCGCGGTGCGCAGGTAGTCGCTGTCGAGGACGTCGAGCGTGGCGGAGCGTACGTACCGGATCAGGGACGCGCTCATGACCAGGGCGACGGTGATGACGGGCAGGGTCAGGGCGCGGACGGCCTCGGTGGGGTCGGCCCAGCCGTCGGGCGGGAAGCCGCCCGACGGGAACCAGCGCGCGTTGACCGCGAGCACGGCGACCAGGATCATCCCGAGCCAGAACACCGGGATCGCGATGCCGAGCTGGGAGACCCCGCTGAGCAGGGCGCCGTACCAGGTGTGCCGCCGGTGGGCGGCGACGAACCCGGCGGGGATCGCGACGGCGACGGCCAGCAGGAACGCGGCGAAGGTGAGCGGGAGGGTGACCTGGAGCCGGGTGGCGATCTCGGGGCCGACGGGGAGGGAGCTGACGAAGGAGGTACCGAAGTCGCCGCGGACGAGCTGTCCGATCCAGTGGACGAACTGCTCGGGCAGCGGGCGGTCGGAGCCGATCGCCGCGCGGGCGGCGGCGATCTGCTCGTCCGTGGCGCCGACGGCGGTGAGCGCGTTGGCCGGGTCGCCCGGCAGCATCCGCAGCAGGACGAAGAGGACGACGGTGGCCAGCGCCAGCGACACCAGGAGGAAGGCCAGGCGTCGCAGGACGTAACGGGTCATCGGTTCTTCTTGATGTCGTAGGCGTAGAACTGGGAGTTCAGGCCGTTGAGCGGGTAGCCGGAGACCCGGCTGTCGGCGACGACGATCTGGGGGTAGAGGTAGAGCCACTCGCTGGCCGCCTCCTGGGCGGTGGTGCGGTTGACCTTCTTCAGGAGTTCGGTCTGCCCGGCCGCGGTCGCGGACCGCTCGGCCTCCTCGACCCAGCGGGTGACCTGCGGGTTGTCATAGCCCCAGTAGAAGTCGGGGTTGCCGTACCAGACCAGGTCGCGGTCGTTGACGTGCTCCTGGAGCGTGGCGTCGAAGTCCTTGTTCTTGTAGACCTTCGTGTACCACTCGTCCGGGGTGATGGTGTCGATCTTCACCTTGATGCCGACGTCGGCGAGCTGGGCGGCGATGAAGGTGGCGGCGGTGGGGTGCGGGTCGTAGGACGGGGTCTGGAGGGTGAAGGTGAAGCCGTCGGGGTGACCGGCCTCGGCCAGCAGCTTCTTCGCCAGCTGCGGGTCGTACGGGTCGGTGCCGGTGAGGTCCTCGTACCAGGGGTCGGTGGGCGGGACCATGGAGCCGATGAGCTTGCCGCGACCGCCCCAGACGGATTCCAGCAGCTTCTTGTCGTCGATGGCGGCGGCGACGGCCCGGCGGACCCGGACGTCGGTGAACGGCTTCGCCTTGTCGTTGAAGGCGAGCAGCAGCTTGGTGGTGGAGTCGCCCTCGGTGACCCGGTAGCGGGGGTTGTTCTCGAACCGGTCGAGCGCATCGGGCGACTGCTGGCTGGTGACGAGGTCGACGCCATTGCTGAGCAGGGCGTTGTTCAGCGCCGACGCGTCCTTGAAGTAGCGCAGCACGACCTTCTTGCTGGCGGCCTTCTCGCCCCAGTAGCCGGGGAAGCGGTCGAGTCCGAGGGACGAGCCGCGGGTCCACTTCCCGAGCCGGAAGGGCCCGGTGCCGTCGGCGTCGGCGCGGAGGTCCCCGGCCTCGGAGTTGACGATCCAGACGTAGCTCAGGTTGTAGACGAAGGAGATCGACTTCTGGGAGAGCGTGACGCGGACGGTCTTCGGGTCGGGGGCGGTGACCGTCTTGACGACGGAGAGGTTCTTCTTCCGGGCGGACTGGGAGTCGGGGGCGATCACCCGCTCCAGGCTGTGCTTGACGTCGTCGGCGGTGAGCTTCTTGCCGCTGTGGAAGGTGACGCCGTCGCGGAGGGTGAAGGTGTAGGTCAGTCCGTCCGGGGAGACCTGGTGCGAGGCGGCCAGGAGGGGTTCGACCTTGCCGGTGTCGGTGAGCCGGAACAGGCCCTCGTACACATTGCCGTGGAGGGCCTCGGTGACGCCCTGGCCGCCGCCCGCGGTGTTGTCGAGGTTCTGCGGCTCGTAGAGGGAGCCGATGGTGACGGTGGCGTCGGGGTCGTGCTTCCCGGTCCCGGCGGAGCCGCCGACCGGGTCGCCGCCGCAGGCCGTGAGGGTGAGCGCGAGGACGACGGCGGCGGCGGTGACGGCGGGCAGGGCGTGGCGGCGGGTGCGGGCGGTGGCGCTCATATCGGGGGCTGCGCTTTCGTGACGGGGGGTACGGCGGGTGGGATCAGTGCTGGGCGGCGGTCGCGCCGCCGCGGCTGACGACACGCTTCTCACCGGCCGTGACGGGCAGGTGGAGGCGGTTCTGCCGCGGCGGCATCGGACAGTTGTACTGATCGGAGAAGCCGCAGGGCGGCACGAAAGCGCGGTTGAAGTCGAGGCGTACGGAGTCGTCACCGGTACGGGTCACGAAGAGGAAGCGGCCCGCGCCGTAGGTCCCGTCGTCGCCGGGGGCGCCGTTGGTGGGGTCGCCGAAGACCAGCAGCAGGGTGCCGTCGTCGTCGAAGGCGTTGAGGGTGTAGTCGCGGCCGTCGAGGGTGAGGGCGATATCGCCGGGGACGACGAGGTCGCGGGTGCCGCCGTTGTCCCGGATGTGTTCGAAGGCGATCCGCCGGGCGCCGGGGACGGGGGTGTAGGTGGCGTCGACGACCCACCGGGGGTCGTACGGGAAGACCTCGGTGCGCTCGTAGGCGCGCAGGGCGGGGGCGTCGGCGGCCCAGAAGCGGAGCCCGTGCTCGGGTACGCCGCTCACCAGGTCGGTGCGTTCGACGGTGGTGACGGTGGTGCCGTCGGGTGCCGTCGCGCGGGCCGCCGCGAGGTCGGGGCGCTCACCGGCCGGCAGCCAGCGGGTCTCGACCAGGGCGAGGTTGCCGGTGGGCGAAGTGACCGCGGCGCGCCGCGCGGCACGCCACTCCTCCCACTCCCCGGCGGGGTCGCTGACCGGCGGGACGGGGGCGGCGGGCTGGGACACGGCGGCACTCACTCACATCGGGACGAAGGCGCGGGGACGGGCAGGCATACGGATGCTCCGGGCCGCTTCCGCCCATTCGTCACAGGGGGCGACGTACAACCCAAAGCCCGATCTTTATCTTCCATAAGGTGAACTAATGTCAAGTACAACCAGATGCTGAGACGCCGTTCCGGACACTCCGAGAGGTTGGGCGTTTCCCCAGGCCAGGGGCGTGCCAAGGGGATCGCGAGGCAATCCCCTTACGGCCGTGGGCGGTTGAGCGGGCCGTCGGGGCTTCATACGGTTGTCATGAGAGCGGGCGGCGGGGTGGTGGTGACGGGAGTCAGAGCCTGGGGAGCGGGGCGGGCGCGATGGCCCGGGGCGCGAGTGTCAGGGGAGCGGGGCGGGCGCGATGGCCGGGGGCGCGAGTGTCAGGGGAGCGGGGCGGGCGCGGTCGTGAGCGCCAGCAGTTCGCGCGCGGGGCCCGCCGGTCGCTGGGAGCGCCGCCACACCGCGCGCAGCGCCCGGCGCAGCGGGACGTCCGCGAGGGGGACCGCCACCAGCCGCCGGGCGGCCAGCTCGTCCGTGACGGCCAGCTCGCTGAGGACGGCGGGGCCCGCGCCGCTGACCGCCGCCGCCTTGACCGCCGTGGTGGAGGCCAGTTCGAGCAGGGGCGCGGCCAGGCCCCCGTAGCGGGCGAGCGCCGCGTCGAGCACCTGCCGGGTGCCGGAGCCCGGTTCCCGCAGCACCAGCGGCGCGACGGCGAGTTCCGCCGGGGGTACGGGGGTACGGCGCCGGGCCCACGGATGCCCCGGCGCCACCACCACCAGCAGCCGGTCCTCGGCGACGGTCGCCCCGTCGAGCCCGGCCGGGATCCGCAGCCCCTCGACGAAGCCGAGGTCGGCCTCGCCCGAGGCGAGCCGGTCGGCGACGGCCGCGGAGTTCCCGGCGAACAGGGAGACGGCGGTATCGGGCCGCAGCGCCCGCAGGGCGACCAGCCAGCCGGGCAGCAGATACTCGGCGATGGTCATGGACGCGGCGATCCGCAGCCGGGAGTCCCGGTCACCGCGGAGCGCCTGGGCGCCCGCGTCGAACGCCTCCGCCGCCTCCACGATCCGGCGCGCCCAGTCGGTGACGAGGACGCCCGCCGGGGTGAGCCGGGAGCCCCTCGGCGAACGGTCGACCAGGGCGACGCCCAACTGCCGCTCCATGGAGCGGATCCGGCCGCTGGCGGCGGGCTGGCTGATCCCGACGTCGCGGGCGGCCCGGCCGAGACTGCCGTGCCGGGCGACGGCCAGCAGCAACTCCAGGGCGCCCAGGTCGGGCACCCGGTGCGCCAGTGGCGCCCGCGCCCTCCCACCGCCGACGCCGCCCTCGCCATCGCTCATCGGCCCAGCTTATGAGGTCATAGCGGAGACGGCCCTGGTGGGGCGGGTGACCTGCGACGACAGTGGTTCCATGGCCACCGCAGCACAGCCCGTACGCCGCCTCTCCCCCGCCGCCGGCCCCCGGCCGTCGTACGGATCCGCCGGGTCCGTGCCCTTCCCCCGGCTGCGGGAGTTCGGGCCGCAGTGGTACGCCGCCGTGATGGGCACCGCGAGCGTCGCCGTCGCGGGCTGGGCCGTGACGGGCTCCGGCGGTCCGGTCCGGGCGCCGCTCGCCGCCGTCTGGGCGCTCTCCGCGGTCCTGCTGACGGCCGTGGCCGCGGCGCGGGCGCTCCACTGGCGCCACCACCGCGACCGGGCCCGCGCCCATCTCCTCGACCCGGCGGTCGCGCCCTTCTACGGCTGCGCGGCGATGGCACCGCTGGCGGTCGGCATCGGGGCGCTCGGGCCCGGCCGGGAGGTCCTCGGCGCACGGGCCGCGCTCCCGGTCGCCGTCGCCCTGTTCGCGGTGGGCTGCGCCGTCGCCGTGGTGGCCGCGGTGGCGGTGCCGTACCTCCTGGTCGTACGGCACCGGCCGGCGCCGGGCAGCGCGTCACCGGTCTGGCTGCTGCCGCTGGTCGCGCCGATGGTGGCGGCGGCCTTCGGACCGCTGCTGGCGGCCTCGGCGGACGGCGAGACGCGGCGGACGCTGCTGGTGGTGAGCCTCGGTCTGGCCGGTGCCAGCGGGCTCGCGGCCCTGGCCGTGCTGCCGCTGGTCCTCTCCCGGCTGATCCACCACGGGCCGCTGCCGCTCGCTCTCACCCCGTCGCTCTTCCTGGTCCTCGGGCCGCTGGGGCAGTCCACGACCGCCGCCGGCCAGCTCGCGGACGCGCTGCCGGGGCGGCCGTGGGCGGATCTCGTCGCGGTCGGGTACGGCGTCCCCGTCATGGGCTTCGCGCTGCTGTGGCTGGCGCTGGCGGGGGCGATGGTGGTGCGCGCGGCCCGCCGGGGGCTGCCGTTCACCCTCGGCTGGTGGGCCTTCACCTTCCCCGTCGGCACCTGTGTGACGGGGGCCGCCGGGCTGGCCCAGCGCACCGGTCTGACGCTGCTGTGGGCGGTCGCCGCCGGGCTCTACGCGCTGCTGCTGGCCGCCTGGGCGGTGGCGGGTCTGCGGACGGTGCGCGGGCTGGTCAGCGGAGCGCTGCCCGCAGCGCCGCCGTCAACTCCCGGGGTGCCGTCACCAGCGACGGCCCGTACCAGGTGAGCGCCCGCCCGCCGACGAGGGCGGCGGGCAGCCCCGGGAACGCCTCGGGGCCGTCGTCGGAGGTGAAGCGGTACGGCTCGTCGGGCAGGACGACCAGTTCGGCGCCCGAAGCACGCAGTTCGCCGATGGGGATCCGGGGGTAGCGGTCGGGATGGTCCGCGTAGACGTTGACGACACCGAGCCGGGACAGCAGATCGCCCGCGAAGGTGTCCCGGCCCAGCACCATCCAGGGGCGGCGCCACACCGGGATCACCGCCGGCACCGGGCGGCTCGCGACGGGCACGGCGGCGCTCCAGGCGGTCTCGGCGGCGGCGAGCCAGTCGGGCAGGGGCGCTCCGCGGCCGTCGACGAGGCCGTGTCCGTGTCCGAGGACACGGCCCAGGACCCGGCGCAGTTCCCGCAGCCCGCCGGGCAGATCGCGGACCTCGGTGACCAGGACGTCGAGCCCGGCGGCGCGCAGCCGGTCCAGGTCGGGGACCCGGTTCTCCTCCTCGTTGGCGACGACGAGATCGGGCCGCAGCCGGATCACGGCGTCCGGGTCGGGGTTCTTGGTGCCCCCGATCCGGACGACGTCGAGTCCGGCGGGGTGGTCGCACCAGTCGGTGGCGCCGACCAGCACTCCGGGGGCGGCGACGGCGATCGCCTCGGTGAGCGACGGTACGAGGGAGACCACCCGCATCCGGTCAGCCGCCGGGAGGCGTCTCGATGTGCTCGGCGACGGTGACCACGACGACCCGGGTCTCGGCGCCCCCGGCCCGCCAGCGGTGCCGTACGCCACCGGAGAGGAACAGCGTGTCACCGCGGCCCAGGCGGTAGGCGCGGCCCTCGGCCTCGATCTCGACGGTGCCGTCGGCGACGTACATCAGCTCGTCGTTGCGGTGCTGGAACTCGCCCTCGGTGTCGTGCTCGCCGCTGAACTCCAGCGCCTCCAGCTGATGGCGCCCGTGCACCAGCCGGCGGCTGCTCGGCAGGGCGGGATCCGCGGCGGGTCCGGCGTCGGCGGCACGGGAGACGGTGACCGTACGGGCCGCGTCGGAGGCGGCGATCAGCCGGTCCGCGGTGGTCTCCAGCGCGTCCGCGACCCGCTGGAGGGACCGGCGGCTGGGGCGGGCCCGGTCGTTCTCGATCTGGCTGAGGAAGGGCACGGACAGGCCGGAGCGCTCCGCGACCGACGCCAGCGTCAGATCGAGCGCCCGCCGCCGCCTGCGCACGGCGGTGCCGACCCGGAGACGCTCGGTCTCCTTCGGATCCTTGCCGTCCCTGGCGTCAGCGTCCATGCGCCGGCCCCCTTCCTGCGTTCTGTACAACCTTACGCAGCTTCCGGCCCGGCTACCTCCGCGATCACCCGGGATCGGGGCGAAAAAAGGCCAGGGTGGCCCGGACACTGTCCGGAACCACCCCGTACCCCCGGGTGAACTTCACCGTCAACCGGTGTACTGAACCGTCAACCGGCCACGGGGACCGTTTTCTCGACAAATCCGGGGTTCTTCTCCAGCCAGGCGCGCACGGCCTCCTGCTCCTTGCCCTTGCCGGTGCTCTGGATCTCCGCCTCCAGATCCGTCAGCTCCTTCTCGGTCATCCGGAAGTCCTTCAGCCACTTCCCGACCTCGGGGTGGTCGTCGGAGAAGTCGCCGCGGGCCAGGGTGTGCACCCCGTCGCCCTTGCCCCAGGCGCCCTTCGGGTCCTTCAGCTTCTTCAGGTCGTAGCCGCTGTAGGCCCAGTGGGGGGACCACAGGGTGACGACGACCGGCTCCTTCTTCGCGTACGACCGCTTCAGCTCGGCGAGCATGCCGGGCGTCGAGCCGTCGACGACCTTGTACTCGCCTTCGAGGCCGTACTCCTTCAGGACCTTGTCCTTGAGGAGGCCCATCATTCCGGCGCTCGGCTCGATACCGATGATCCGGCCCTTGAACGTGCCGGACTTGCCCTTGAGGTCGTCGAGGGAGTCGATACCGTCGACGTACGACGGCACGGCCAACTCCAGGGACGTGGGTCCGTACCAGGCGCCGAGGTCCTCCAGCCGGTCGCCGTACTTCTTCCAGTACGAGGCATGGGTCACCGGCAGCCAGGAGTCGGTCTGGAAGTCGATCTGGCCGTTCGCCAGACCGGTGTACAGGGCGCCGGTCTCCAGCTGCTTCGCCTCGGCCTCGAAACCGCGCCGCTCCAGCAGCTCCTTCCACAGATAGGTGGAGGCGATGGCCTCGTCCCACGGGATGTACCCCATGGTCAGCTTCTTCCCCTTGCCGACGTTCTGCGCGCCGGTCACGGAAGTGGTGCCGGTGGAGGACGGGCCGAAGGCGGAGAACCCGCCCGCGACCAGGGCCAGGACGACGACACCGACGAGGGCCACGACCGGCTGGGGCCGGTGGTTCCACAGCGACGGGCCGCCCGCCAGGGCGCGCGCCTTGGCGATCGCCCGGCGGCCCAGCGGGGAGACCTGACGGCCCAGCTCGCCGGTCATCCGGTCCAGGTACATGGCGAGGATGACGATGGAGAGACCCGCCTCGAAACCGAGGCCGATGTCGACATTGCCGATGGCGCTGTAGACCTCGCCGCCGAGGCCGCCGCCGCCGACCATGCCCGCGATCACGACCATGGAGAGGCCGAGCATGATGACCTGGTTGACCCCGGCCATCATGGTGGGCAGGGCGAGCGGGAGCTGGACCCGGAGCAGGGTGTCGCGGGGCGCGGTGCCGAAGGCCTCGGCCGCCTCGACGAGTTCCTTGTCGACCTGGCGGATGCCGAGTTCGGTCATCCGTACGCCGGGTGGCAGGGAGAACACGATGGTGGCGATGATCCCGGGGACCACGCCGACGCCGAAGAAGATGATGCCCGGGATGAGGTAGACCATCGCGGGCATGGTCTGCATGAAGTCCAGCACGGGCCGGACGACGGCGCTGACGGTGGCCGAGCGCGACGCCCAGATGCCGAGCGGTACGGCGATCGCCAGGGTGACGATCGTGGCGACCAGCACCAGGGAGAGCGTCGACATCGCCTCGTCCCAGAGCGCGACGGAGTCGATCAGGGCGAATCCGGCGAAGGCGAGCAGGGCCGCGAGCAGTCCGCGGAGCCACCAGGCGAAGACGGCCAGGATCCCGGCGAAGAGCAGCGGCTCCGGGGCGGACAGGACCGCGTCCAGGCCCTCGTACATCCCGGTGACAACACTGCTGATCGCGTCGAAGAGCCAGGTCAGATGGGTCTGGAGCCAGTCGACGGCGCTGTCGGTCCAGTCCCCGATGGGCAATCTAGGCATGGGCCACCGCCCCGGTGGCGGAGGACTTCGGGGAGGCGTCGTTCCCGGCGGTCCCGGCGTGCTCGTCCGGGTCGGGCTTCATCGGCTCCCCGAGGACGGCCAGCAGCCGAGCCCGCGGTACGACGCCGATCAGCTCGCCCCGCTCGCAGGTCACCGCCACGGCCACACCACTGGTCGAGCAGGGCGTGAACAGCTCGGTGATCGGGGTGTCCGCCTTGACGACGGCGGGCGCCGCGGCCATCACCTGGGCGGCGGAGTTCAGCTCGTCGCCCTGGTCGGTCCGGGTGCCGTACGCGGTCTCAGGATCGGCCATGATCGCGCCCGCGGTCAGGACCCGGGTGCGGTCGACGTCCTGGGTGAAGGAGGCGACGTAGTCGTTGGCCGGGGTGACCAGGATGTCCTGGGCGGTGCCCTGCTGGACGATCCGGCCGTCCCGCATGACCGCGATCCGGTCGCCGAGGCGCATCGCCTCGTTGAGGTCGTGGGTGATGAAGACGATGGTCTTCTTCAGGGTCTTCTGGAGTTCGAGGAGCTGGTCCTGCATATCGCGGCGGATCAGCGGGTCCAGCGCGCTGAAGGACTCGTCCATCAGCAGCAGATCGGCGTCGGTCGCCAGCGCCCGGGCCAGGCCCACGCGCTGCTGCATACCGCCGGACAGCTCGTCGGGCCAGGAGTCCTCCCAGCCCGCGAGCCCGGCGAGGGCGAGCGCCTCGGTGGCGCGCCGGCTCCGCTCGGCCCGGTCGACGCCCTGCACCTCGAGCCCGTACGCGGCGTTCTCCAACACGCTGCGATGGGGGAAGAGCGCGAAGTGCTGGAAAACCATGCTGATGCGCCGGGAGCGCACGGACCGCAGCTCACGACCGCTGAGGGCGGTCAGATCGCGGCCGTCGAAGAGGACCCGGCCCGCGGTGGGTTCGAGCAGCCCGTTGAGCATCCGCAACAAGGTCGACTTGCCCGAGCCGGACAAGCCCATGACGACGAAGATCTCGCCGGGCTCGACGGTGAAGGAGGCGTCGATGACCGCCGCCGTCGTTCCGTCGGCACGCAGCTCGTCGCGGTCCGTACCGCCTTCGAGTCGTCGTACGGCCGCTTCCGGTCGTCTGCCGAACACCTTGTACAGATGCTCCGCCTGGAGCCTGGACACATACACCTCGCGTCTCGTGCCGGACCGGCCCGCCACCCCCATACGGGCGGACCGCGGAGCCCGGGGGGATCGGCCCGCCCTCCGGGCCGGTACGCGGCCACAAGGCCGCGACCCGACCGGATCGGCTCCAGCGGCGCGCCTGCCCCCGGCTTGTGCCGCCAAACGCAACAGTGACCCACGTCACGCAACACCGCAGGTAGGGAGAGTGCGATCCAGGGGTGTCGGCATCCATCACGACCGACAGGGCGTCCGTTATGACCGATTGATTCGCCAGGTCGGTACGGGCGTCGCCGCCTCCGGGCCGCTGTCGGTGGCGTACGGCATGATCGGGGTGTGACGCGACGCCTGATGCTCCTCGACACCGCATCCCTGTACTTCCGGGCCTATTTCGGGGTCCCCGACTCGGTGCGCGCCCCCGACGGCACCCCGGTCAACGCCGTGCGCGGGCTGCTCGACTTCATCGGGCGCCTGGTGCAGGACCACCGGCCGGACGATCTCGTCGCCTGCTGGGACAACGACTGGCGGCCGCACTGGCGGGTCGAGCTGATCCCCTCGTACAAGGCGCACCGGGTCGCCGAGGAGACCGCGACGGGCCCGGACGAGGAGGAGACCCCGGACACACTGGCCCCGCAGGTCCCGGTGATCGCGGACGTTCTCGACGCGCTGGGCATCGCCCGGGTCGGCGCGGACGGATACGAAGCGGACGACGTCATCGGGACCCTCACCACTCGGGCGACAGGACCGGTGGACATCGTCACCGGCGACCGCGATCTGTTCCAGCTCGTCGACGACGCCCTGGAGCGCCGGGTGCTGTACCCGCTGAAGGGCGTCGGCACGCTCCAGACCACGGACGAGGCGTGGCTGCGCGGGAAGTACGGCGTGGACGGCCCGGGGTACGCGGATCTCGCCCTGCTCCGCGGCGACCCGAGCGACGGACTGCCGGGGGTGCCCGGCATCGGCGAGAAGACCGCGGCGAAGCTGCTGGAGGCCTACGGCGATCTGGCCGGGATCATGGCGGCGGCGGCGGACCCCGCGTCGCGGCTGACCCCGGCGCAGCGACGGCGGCTGGCCGAGTCCCGGGATTATCTGGCGGTCGCGCCGAAGGTGGTCCGGGTGGCGTCGGACGTCCCGCTGCCCGCCTTCGACCCGGCGTTGCCGTCGGAACCGCTCGATCCGGCGACGCTGGACGAGCTGGCGGCGCGCTGGGGTCTGGGGAACGCGCTGCACCGGCTGCTGACGGTGCTGCGGCCCTGATGCGACCGGGGCCGGGGCCCTGCCGGAGGCCCGCGCCCCTGCGTGTTCTCGCGCTTTCTCCCGTACGCGTACGGGCCCGTAAGCGCTCATATGCGCCGTACCGACGCGCTGTGGCCGCTTTCCCGTGCTGAGCTTTCCGGCACGGAGTGTTAACTTAGGCAAGCCTAAGCAAGCGCACGAGCCCGGGAGAGCGCCGTGACCGAACGACCTGCCCGCACGTCACCGACGCCCTACAAAGCCCATGTGGTGCACGCCGAACGCCTCACCCCGCATATGGCGCGGGTCGTCTTCGGCGGCGATGGCCTGGCCGGGTTCGGGCTCGACGGCTACACCGACCACTATGTGAAGCTCGTGTTCCCGGCGGCGGGCGTACGGTACCCGGAGCCCTGGGACATCGACCGGATCAAGGCGGACTTTCCGAGGGACCAGTGGCCGTCCAACCGGACCTACACGGTCCGGAGCTGGGACGCCGGGACCTCCGAGCTGACCATCGACTTCGTCGTCCACGGCGACGAGGGCCTCGCGGGCCCCTGGGCGGCCCGCGCCCGGGTCGGCGACCCCATGTGGATCATCGGCCCCGGCGGCGGCTACGCCCCCGACCCGACCGCCGACTGGCATCTGCTGGCCGGCGACGAGAGCGCGCTGCCCGCGATCGCGGCGTCGCTGGAGCGGATGCCCGAGGGCGCCGTGGTGCACGCCTTCGTGGAGATCGAGGACCCCGCGGAGGAGCAGAAGATCGTCACCCCGGACGGTGTGACCGTCCAGTGGCTGCACCGGGCCGGGCGCCCGGTGGGCGAGGCGATGGTCGAGGCCGTGAAGAATCTCGACTTCCCGGCCGGCCGGGTCTGCGCCTTCGTCCACGGCGAGGCGGCCTGTGTGAAGGAGCTGCGCCGCCATCTGCGGCTGGACCGCGGGGTGGAGCGCGACCAGCTGTCGATCTCCGGCTACTGGCGGCTGGGCCAGAACGACGAGGCGTGGCGCGCGGTCAAGCGCGAGTGGAACGAGCAGGTCGAACGGGAGCAGGAGACCCCAGAAACCTCCACCTGACCGGCCCTGAAGAGGAGAACGGTACGGCGGGTATCCAGGGGCGCGAGGAACTGCGCGAGCAACCACGACGCGGGCGCGTCCGGCAAAGGACATGGCGCACCACGACGTCCCCCGCCATGGACTGACCGCCCCGGAGGGGAACCGACGGGGGACATCAGGGGCGAAATCCGTGCGGCGTCGGCTCCGTCCTGATAGGGACGGCTCATGTCCGTCTCCGTCATGCTCTTCACCTCCGATCTGCGGGTTCACGACCAGCCCGCGCTCGCCGCCGCCGTCCGGGACGGCGATGCCGTCGTCCCCCTCTTCGTGCTCGACGCGGGGATCCACCGCGCCGGGTTCGACGCGCCCAACCGCCGGGCCTTCCTCGCCGACTCCCTGGCCTCCCTCGACCGCGGGCTGCGCGAACGCGGCGGGCGGCTCGTCGTGCGCTCCGGCGCCGTCGTCGACGAGGTGTGCCGGGTGGTCGCGGCGACCGGGGCGCGATCCGTCCATGTCGCGGCGGGTGTCAGCCGGTACGCGACGCGGCGGGAGGACGCCCTGCGGAGCGCCCTCACCGCGGCGGGCGCGGCACTCCACGTCCACGACGGGGTGGTGACCGCCCTGCCGCCGGGCCGTGTCACCCCCGCCGACCGGGACCACTTCGCCGTCTTCACCCCGTACTTTCGCCGCTGGGAGGCGGCCGGTACCCGCCCGGTGGTGACCGCGCCCCGCCGGATCACGGTCCCGGACACCGCCGGTGAACCGCTGCCCGCGCGCTCCTCGGTCTCCGGGGTGTCGCCCGGACTCGCCGCGGGCGGCGAGGAGGAGGGGCGGCGACGGCTCACCGCCTGGCTGGCGCGGCCCGCGTCCGGGGTGGACTCTTACGCCGAACGCCACGACGATCTCGCGGGCGACGCCACCTCCCGGCTCTCCCCGCATCTCCACTTCGGCACCCTCTCCCCCGTCGAACTCGTCCGCCGCGCCCGGGACAAGGGCGGACCGGGGGCCGAGGCGTTCGTCCGCCAGTTGGCCTGGCGGGACTTCCACCACCAGGTCCTGGCGGCCCGCCCCGACGCGGCCGCGGCGGACTACCGGTCCCGGGGCGACCGCTGGCGCGACGACCCGAAGGAGATCGACGCCTGGCGGGAGGGCCGTACGGGCTGTCCCGTGGTCGACGCGGGGATGCGGCAGCTGCGTCACGAGGGCTGGATGCACAACCGGGCCAGGCTGCTGACCGCGAGCTATCTCGCCAAGACCCTCTACGCGGACTGGCGGACCGGCGCCGCGCACTTCCTCGATCTGCTGGTCGACGGGGACATGGCGAACAACCAGCTCAACTGGCAGTGGGTGGCGGGTACCGGGACCGACACCCGCCCCAACCGGATCCTCAACCCCCTCACCCAGGCCCGTCGGTTCGACCCCGACGGGGAGTACGTCCGCCGCTGGGTCCCGGAGCTCGCCGGTGTCCCCGGGCGCGCGGTCCACGATCCGGCCGCCCTCCCCGCCGCCGAACGCGCCCGGCTCGACTACCCGGACCCCCTGGTCGACCTGACCGCGGCCCGGGACCGGTTCACCGAGGCCCGGGGGCTGAATCGCTGACCCCGGGCGGGGCGGGCCGCATAGGGTGGCCCGATGCCCCACGACATCCTGACCCGGGTCGAACACGCGCTGGGCGCGGTCATCGGCTCCGCCGTCGGGGACGCCCTCGGCGCCCCCTTCGAGTTCGGCGAACCGGGCGTGTTCTCGGCCCGGTTCCCCGACGGACGCGGCGAACTGTGCGGAGGCGGCGGCTGGGATCCCGGCGAAGCCACCGACGACACCCAGATGGCCGTCCTCGTCGGACAGTCACTCGCGGAGCACGGCGACCTCGACCTCCCCGACGTCTTCGACCGGTTCCGCCGCTGGGCCCTGGCGGAGCCGAAGGACATCGGCCTCCAGACCGAGCAGGTCCTCACGAGCGGCGACCCCTGGGATCTGGCTGCCGCCCGGCACTTCAGGACCACCGGCCGGGCCGCGGGCAACGGCTGTCTGATGCGCTCCTCCACGGCCGCCGTCCGCTTCGCCGCCGAGGGCCGGGAGGCGACCATGGCGGCCGGGCGCAGGCTGGCGGCGCTGACCCACGGCGACCCCGCCGCGTGGGAGGGCACGGCGATCCTGCACGACCTGGTCCGGGCCGCGCTCGCCGGTGAGGATCCGCTGGCCGAGCTGCCCGGCGCGCTCGCCCTGGTCGCCCCCGAGCACCGGGAGCGCTGGGAGACGGTGCTGGACCCGGCCTGGCAGCCGTCGGCGGCCACCGAGTTCAACGGGGCGGTATGGCCCTGTCTCGGCTCCGCGGTCTGGGCGCTGCGCACCACGTCGTCGTTCGAGGAGTCCCTCGCCGCGGCGATCGACCTGGGCGGCGACACGGACACGGTGGCCGCGGTGACGGGTCTGCTGGCGGGCGCGGTGCACGGGGTCGCGGTGATCCCGAGCCCGTGGCTCAATGAGCTCCATGTCCCGGTCCCGGGCTCCGGCGAGCCCGCCCTGCGCACGGGGGCGCTGGTGGAGCTGACGTATCGCCTGGTGATGGTGGTCTGACCCGTCCGGCGAATCGCCGCGACGAGAGGCCCGGGGACGAACCGCCCCCGGGCCGGGCCCGCCGACCCGCCGACCCGACGACCCGCCGGTCAGCCCGTCAGCCCGTCAGCCGACCGAGCTGTACGCCACCACGCCCCGCAGCACGGCGTCCACCGCCTTGCGGGCGTTCTTCGCGACCGTTCCCCCGTCGGCGGGGGCCGCCGCGGCGATCTGGCCGAGGACATCGATGACCTGCTTCGTCCAGCGGACGAAGTCACCCGCGGGCATCTCCGACTCCCGCAGCACCTCGTCCAGGCCGAGGCCCGAGGCCCACTGGTACGCGGACCACGCGAAGCCGAGGTCGGGCTCCCGCTGCCCCACACCCTCCGCCTGGTGGATCTTGAAGTCCTCCTCCAGGGCGTCGAGCCGTCCCCAGATGCGGACCATCTCGCCGAGCGCCGCCTTCGCGGGCCCGCCGGGGACCTTGGGCGCCACGGCGTCGTCGGACTGGCGGGACTCGTAGACCAGCGCGGAGGCGCAGGCGGCGAGTTCGGCCGGGCTGAGCCCCTCCCACACACCGTCCCGCAGGCATTCACTGGCCAGCAGGTCGAGTTCGCCGTAGAGCCGGGCGAGCCGGCGGCCGTGCGGGGTGACGTCGTCCTCGCGGAGATAGTCCAGCTCCGTCAGGAGGGCGACGATCCGGTCGAAGGTGCGGGCGATGGTGTTCGTACGCCCCTCGATCCGGCGCTCCAGCTGGCGGGTGTCCCGCAGCAGCCGGTGGTAGCGCTCGGCCCAGCGGGCATGGTCCTCGCGCTCGGAGCAGCCGTGGCACGGGTGCGCCCGCAAGTCCGCCCGCAGCCGGGCGATCTCGCGGTCGTCCGCCGCCGCGGACCGCTGCTTGCGGTGCCGCTCGGGCACGATATGACCGGCCTTGGTCCGCAGCGCGGAGGCCAGATCGCGCCGGGACTGCGGGGAGCGCGGATTGAACGACTTGGGGATCCGCATCCGCTCCAGCGGCTCCACGGGCACCGGAAAGTCCATCGACGCCAGCCGCTTGACCTGGCGCTCCGCGGTGAGGACGAGCGGGCGGGGGCCGTCGTGGTGGTCGAAGCCGCGGTGCCCCGCGGTGCGTCCTGCGGGGATACCGGGGTCGAGGACGAGCGCCAGACCGGCGAACTTCCCCGTCGGGACATGGATGATGTCGCCCGGCTTGAGCCGCTCCAGGGAGACCGCGGCGGCGGACCGCCGCTGCGCCGCGCCCTGCTTGGCCAGGTCGGTCTCCCGGTCCTTGAGTTCGCGGCGCAGCCGCGCGTACTCCTCGAAATCGCCGAGATGGCAGGTCATGCCCTCCCGGTACCCTTCGAGCCCCGTCTCGTTCTTCTGCACCTGGCGGGAGATGCCGACCACCGAGCGGTCGGCCTGGAACTGGGCGAAGGAGGTCTCCAGCAGCTCCCGGGAGCGGTGCCGGCCGAACTGCTCCACCAGATTGACGGCCATGTTGTACGACGGCTTGAAGCTGGAGCGCAGGGGGTACGTCCGGGTGCCGGCGAGTCCGGCGAGCGCGGCCGGGTCCATGGCGCGCTGCCACAGCACCACCGCATGGCCCTCGACGTCGATTCCGCGCCGTCCGGCCCGCCCGGTCAGCTGGGTGTATTCGCCGGGGGTGATGTCGGCGTGCTGCTCGCCGTTCCACTTGACGAGCTTCTCCAGCACCACGGAGCGCGCGGGCATATTGATGCCGAGCGCCAGGGTCTCGGTGGCGAAGACCGCCTTCACCAGGCCGCGGACGAACAGCTCCTCGACCACCTCCTTGAAGGTGGGGAGCATCCCGGCGTGATGGGCGGCGATCCCGCGTTCGAGGCCCTCCAGCCATTCGTAGTACCCGAGGACGTTGAGGTCCTCGGTGGGAATGGCGGCGGTCCGCTCCTCGACGATCTCCCGGACCCGGGCCCGGGACGCGTCGTCGTTGAGCCGGAGCCCCGCGTACAGGCACTGCTGTACGGCGGCCTCGCAGCCCGCCCGGCTGAAGATGAAGGTAATCGCGGGGAGCAGGCCCTCCGCGTCGAGCCGCTCGATCACCTCGGGGCGGCCCGGGGTCCAGATCCGGGACCGGCTGCGCCGCTCCCGCTCCCGGTCGGCCTCGCGGACCATCTTGCCGCGGCGGCGGTCGCGGGGGTTGTACGACTTCTGGTTCTCCGTCCGGGCCAGCCGGACCAGGTCCGGATTGACCTCGCGGCGGCCGGTGCCCCGGCCGCCGTGGTCGCTCTCCTCCTCGAAGAGGTCGTACATCCGGCGTCCGGCCATGACGTGCTGCCACAGCGGGACGGGACGCTCCTCGGAGACGATGACCGCGGTGTCGCCGCGGACGGTGTCCAGCCAGTCGCCGAACTCCTCCGCGTTGGACACAGTGGCGCTCAGCGACACCAGGGTCACCGATTCGGGGAGGTGGATGATCACCTCTTCCCAGACGGCGCCGCGGAAGCGGTCGGAGAGGTAGTGCACCTCGTCCATGACGACATAGCCCAGGCCGCGCAGCGACTGCGAACCGGCGTAGAGCATGTTCCGCAGCACCTCGGTGGTCATCACGACCACGGGCGCCTCGGAGTTGACGCTGTTGTCGCCGGTGAGCAGGCCGACCTTGTCGGCACCGTACCGCTTGACGAGATCGGCGTACTTCTGGTTCGACAGCGCCTTGATGGGCGTCGTGTAGAAGCACTTCCGGCCCTGCTGGAGGGCGAGGTGGACGGCGAACTCGCCGACGATGGTCTTGCCGGAGCCGGTCGGCGCGGCCACGAGCACGCCCCGGCCGTCCTCCAGCACTTCGCATGCCTCGATCTGGAAGGGGTCCAGCTCGAACTCGTACATCTCGCGGAAGGGGAACAGGGCGGTGGCCTGCTCGGCGGCGCGGGTACGGGAGGCCGCGTACCGCTCGGCGGGTGAGAGATCCTCGGTCATCTTGTTGACGAGCCTACCCGCCGGGTACGACAGTCAGCGCGGCCTTATCGCACGGTTCGGCGCCCGGCGCGCGCCCGCGGCGCGTCCGCCCGCCCGCACGCCCCCGGTTGCCCGCTCCAGGATCTCGTACGGACCGGGTCCCGGGGCTGGGCCGGAGGTCACGGCCCTTCCGGTACGGCGGGTGAGGCCCCGGTCACGCCCCGTCGGCGGCCCCGGGGCGGGGCGCCAGTACCCGGACCGCGCCCGGGACGCACTCGGCGGTCAGCGGCAGCGGTCCCAGCCGTTCCCCGTCGGCGTACGCGGTCAGTCCCTCGGCCGCCAGCCGGACGGAGCGGGCCCGGTGCACGGTGACCTTCGGGTGGTCGAGATGGGTGCCCCGGTAGACCCGGGGGAACACCCGGAGCAGGGTCCTGCGGTCGCAGTCGGCGACGACGACGACGTCCAGCAGCCCGTCGTCCAGGGCCGCCCCGGCGCAGATCCGCATGCCGCCGCCGTAGCTGTCGCCGTTGCCGACGGCGACGAGGATCGCCTCGACCTCCCGGGTCTCCCCGTCGTCGAGGGTGATCCGGTACGGGATCGGGCGCAGGGCGGCGAGTTCGGCGAGGAGCGCCAGCTCGTAGGTGAAGCGGCCCGCGATCCGCCCCATGCGGTTGCCCCGGTCGTTGACGCGGGAGTCGAAGCCGGAGGCCAGGACCGTACCGAACCAGTGGTCCCCGGCCCGTCCGAGGTCGATCCCGCGGCCCCCGTCCCCCTTCAGGGCGCCGGCGGCGACCCGGCCGGCCGCGGCGGGGTCGCGGACCGGCAGCCCGAGGGAGCGGGCGAAGTCGTTCCCGGTGCCGACGGCTATCACCCCGAGAGGGGTGGGGGTCCCGGCCACGGCCCGCAGGGCGAGGGAGACCAGACCGTCGCCGCCGACGGCTATCAGCGCGCCGGTACCCGCCGCGACGGCTTCCCGGGCCCGCCGCAGCGCGTCGGGCGCGTCCTCGCCGAGGACGGTACGGACGGAGAACCCGGCGTCGCGCAGGACCCGGGCGGCGGGCTGGGCCGCGTGGGCACCCCGGCCGCGGCCCGCCGTGGGGTTGACGAAGAGAGTGATCTCGTGGGTCACCCGGGTGACGTTACTCGAAGGTCACAACGCCGGGTGGTACGCGTCCGGCGACGACGGGGCCCGAGGCCCCCGGATACGGCGAAGGGGCCGGACGGCCGATGGCCGTCCGGCCCCGTCGGCCGGGGGCCGGTCGGTTATACACAAC
>NZ_JBHYZV010000082.1:0-13005 GCF_042753905.1 Streptomyces sp. NPDC059248
GTGGGCGCCATCGGCGGCCTTGGTATCCGGGCCGACCTCCTCGACGTGGCCCAGGTCCGCTCACATCAGTGGAACACCGGCACGGGCCGGGGGAGGCCGACCGGCCGCCCCCGGCCCGAGCCGTATCCACGGGCCCCCGCCCGTCGGGGCCGCCCATGGCCCGGTGTGCGGTGTTCGGTGTCCGGGCGCAGCGGTGGCGCCGCGGGCATAGCGTGGACGTACGGACGCGGATGTTCCGGGTCGCGGAACCGCCCGGCGGCTCCGCGGCTCCCCGTACGCCGGCCCCGTACGCCGGCCCCGTACACCGGTCCCGGACGCGGAGTACCCGTGGACGCCGGACCGGGCGCCCGGGACCACCCCGGGCCCAACCACAGCAGGAGAGGCAACGAAGTGCAGCTGGTAGTCGCCCGGATCGGCCGTGCCCACGGCATCCGGGGCGAGGTCACCGTCGATGTACGGACCGACGAGCCCGAGCTGCGGCTCGGCCCCGGAGCCGTACTCACCACCGACCCGGCGGGAATCGGCCCGCTGACGGTCGACACCGGCCGGGTGCACAGCGGTCGGCTGCTGCTGCGGTTCGCGGGCGTGACCGACCGCAACGGCGCCGAGGCCCTCCGCAACACCCTGCTGATCGCCGACGTCGACCCGGAAGAGACCCCCGACGACCCGGACGAGTACTACGACCACCAGCTCGTCGACCTCGACGTCGTCCTCGCCGACGGCACCCCCGTCGGCCGGATCACCGAGATCAGCCATCTGCCGTCGCAGGACCTGTTCATCGTGGAGCGACCCGACGGCGACGAGGTGATGATCCCGTTCGTCGAGGAGATCGTGGTCTCCGTCGACCTCGGTGAGCAGCGGATCGTCGTCGCACCGCCGCCCGGGCTCCTCGACGACCGGGCGGAGATCGCCTCCGCGCGGGACGCCGAAGGCTCCGGCGAAGATGCCGACGGCTCTGATGCCGCCGATGCCTCCGGTTCCGCAGAGTCCGGTGACGCCTCCGGTCCCGGCCCGAAGGGCGGGGCGTGATGCGTCTCGACGTCGTCACGATCTTCCCCGAGTATCTGGAACCGCTGAACGTCTCCCTCGTCGGCAAGGCCCGCACCCGCGGCCGGCTCGATGTCCACGTCCACGACCTGCGCGGATGGACGTACGACCGGCACAACACGGTCGACGACACCCCCTACGGCGGCGGCCCCGGCATGGTCATGAAGACCGAGCCCTGGGGCGAGGCCCTCGACTCCGCCCTCGCCGACGGATACGAGGCCGGGGCCCATGACCCCGTCCTCGTCGTCCCCACCCCCAGCGGTCGCCCCTTCACCCAGGAGACGGCCGTCGCCCTCTCCCGGCAGCCGTGGCTGATCTTCACCCCGGCACGTTACGAGGGCATCGACCGCCGGGTCATGGACGAGTACGCCACCCGGATGCCCGTCCACGAGGTCTCCATCGGCGACTACGTCCTCGCGGGCGGCGAGGCCGCCGTCCTGGTGATCACCGAGGCCGTCGCCCGGCTCCTCCCCGGAGTCCTGGGCAACGCCGAGTCCCACCGGGACGACTCCTTCGCGCCCGGCGCGATGGAGAACCTCCTCGAAGGACCCGTGTACACCAAGCCGCCGAGCTGGCGGGGGCGTACCGTCCCCGACGTCCTCACCGGCGGTCACCACGGCAAGGTCGCGCGCTGGCGCCGCGACGAGGCGCTGCGCCGCACCGCGGCCCACCGGCCCGATCTGCTGGAGCGCTGCGACGCCGCCGCCTTCGACCGCAAGGACCGGGAGACCCTCTCCGTGCTGGGCTGGGAACCGGAGCCCGAAGGCCGATTTTGGCGCAGGCCCCGGGCCGTGGAAGAATAGGCCGCTGCCGTACGTCCGGCGCGCGCCCCTGCCACAGGGGGACACGACGCCCGCTCCGACGCCGACGGCCACCCGAACTCCATCTCTCCCGTCGATGACCTGTGGCATCGCCGAAGAAAGCAGACGAACATGTCGCACGTGCTCGACGCCCTCAACTCCGCGTCCCTGCGGACCGACGTCCCCGCGTTCCGTCCCGGTGACACCGTGAACGTCCACGTTCGCGTCATCGAGGGCAACCGCTCCCGCATCCAGCAGTTCAAGGGCGTCGTCATCCGCCGCCAGGGCGCCGGTGTCAGCGAGACCTTCACGGTCCGCAAGGTCTCCTTCTCCGTCGGTGTCGAGCGGACCTTCCCGGTGCACAGCCCGATCTTCGAGAAGATCGAGCTGGTCACCCGTGGCGACGTCCGCCGCGCGAAGCTGTACTACCTCCGTGAGCTGCGCGGCAAGGCCGCGAAGATCAAGGAGAAGCGCGACAACTGAGCCTTCGGACCTGCGGCCCCTCAGCGGCCGCGGGACCCGGGCTCATGTCCCGTACGGGTCCGAAGCGGGGCCGGATAGGCTCGTCCGCGATGGACACCGAGAACGTACGCACGGAGCGCGACCGCTCATCCCACCCCGGCAGCGGGGACTCCGCCGAGACGGCGGGGCCCGGCACGGCCGGGGACGGGGACGAGGGGTCGCGCTCCGCGCGTTTTCCGGGGTTCCGGCGGGTATCCGTCCTTTCGGGCCCTTCGGGGGTCTCCTGGCGCCGGGCGGTCGTGCTGGCCGTGGTCTGTCTGGGGGTGGTCCTGCTGGTCAGCCGGTTTGTGGTGCAGCCGTTCCACATCCCCAGCGACTCCATGCGGCCCACCCTGCGGCCCGGTGACCGGGTGCTGGTCAACAAGCTTGCGTACGGCTCCGGCGACGTACCGGAACGCGGCGATCTGATCGTCTTCGACGGGTCGGGCTCCTTCGTCCGGGAGGACACGGCGGGGAATGCCGTCCAGGAGACCGTCCGGGGCGTCTTCGCGGCCGTGGGGCTCGCGGAGTCCCCGGCGACCGACTTCGTCAAGCGGGTCGTCGGGGTGGGCGGCGACCGGGTGGTCTGCTGCGACCGGAACGGCCGGATCACGGTGAACGGGGCGGCGGTCGACGAGGACTATCTGTATCCCGGTGACGCGCCGTCGGACGTGGCCTTCGACATCATCGTCCCGCCGGGCGGGCTCTGGGTGATGGGCGACCACCGGAGCGACTCGCGTGACTCCCGGGACTATCTGGGCGCCCCGGGCGGTGGCATGGTCCCGGTGGAGAACGTGATCGGGCGGGCCGACTGGATCGGCTGGCCCGCGGGGCGATGGGGGGCCCTGGGGCGTACGGACGCCTTCGAGCGGGTGCCGGACGCGCCGGAGGGATCCGCTCCGGACGCCCCGGACCGGCCGCTGCCGGGCGTTTCGTCCGCGCCGGTATCAGCCCGGGTGCCGGGTGGGGACGCCCCTTCGGCCGCCCGGGACGCGGTGGGCTCCGGTGGGGGCGCTGCTTCCGCGGCCCCGGACACGGCGGGCGGGGCCGGCGGACGGCCGCATGGGTAGGCGGGGGCGGCCCGCCGGACAGCGTTCGGACGTCCCGCCGCCCACCGGGACCCGGCCGGTGGAAGGGGGACGGGGCGAGTACGGTGCCTCTTCCACGGCTTCGGTCGGTGCTCCGGCTTGGGACGGTGCTCCGGTCCCGGGCGGTGTCCCGGGCGGTGTTCCGGGCGATGTTCCAGTCCCGGACGGCGTCCCGGTTGCGGCCGGCGGGCGGGCCGAACGGCGTCGGCTGGCCCGCAAGGTGCGGCGCAAGCGGCGCAGGTCGGCGTTGACGGAGATCCCACTGCTGATCACCGTGGCGCTGTTGATAGCTCTGGTGCTCAAGACATTTCTGGTGCAGGCGTTCGTCATTCCCTCCGGTTCGATGGAGCAGACGATCCGGATTGACGACCGGGTCCTGGTGGACAAGCTCACCCCCTGGTTCGGCGCCGAACCGGAACGGGGCGACGTGGTCGTCTTCAAGGACCCCGGCGGCTGGCTCGTGGGGGAGGCCGCACTCCCCGAGGCGGACGACCCGGTCGTCGTCAAGCAGATCAAACAGGGGCTGACCTTTATCGGACTGCTCCCGTCGGAGGGCGAGCAGGACCTGATCAAGCGGGTCGTCGCGGTCGGCGGGGACACGGTCGTGTGCTGCGACAAGGACGGCCGGGTGAGCGTCAACGGCGTCCCGCTGATCGAGTCGTACGTCCACCCGGGAAATGTGCCCTCGACCCAGTCCTTCGAGGTCAGGGTGCCTCCGGGGCGGCTGTTCGTGATGGGGGACCACCGGGCGAACTCGGCGGACTCCCGGGCCCACCTCGGCGAGCCGGAACAGGGCACCATCGCGGTGGACGAGGTCGTCGGACGGGCGGTCGTGATCGCCTGGCCGGTGCGTCACTGGGGCAAACTCGACGGGCGGGAGACGTACGCCTCCGTACCGAACGCAAGTGCGAATGGTGACGTCGCGGCCGACCGGTCGCATACCCTGTCGTCCCAGGACCACAAAGGAATGGTCCTCCTCCCGAGCCCTGCGGAACTCTCGCTCGTTATGGGAGTGATGGGTCTGCTCGTCCTGCGGAGGTTTCCGGGGTGGACGGGCGGACGGTTCACACAGACTGAGGAGTTGATGTGCGGGACGTGGCGGTCGACGCACAGTCCGGACACGAGCAGCCGGAGGACGGGCCCGAGGGGCGCGACGGGGCCGTGGGTACCGCGGGTGCCGTGGGTGCCGCGAGTTCCCCTGGGGCTGCCGCGGCGGCCGCGCCCGCCGTGGCGTCACCGTCCCTCAGGGACGCCGCGTCGCCGGTGGCCTCGTCCCCCGCGGCGGCGTCCGTGAAGGACGGTGACGGGGAGCGCGGCGATCTGCCGGACGGTCCCGGCGCCGTCGGCGGTCCCGGTGCGCCGCGCGGCGGCCAGGGGGCCGGGGGCAGCGGCGGATCCGGTGGTTCCGGTCCGGGTGGTCCCGCGGGGGGCCACGAGTCCTCGCCCGGCGCCGCGCCGGACGACGAAGACGACGAGGGGCGCGACAAGCCCCAGCGGTCCTTCTGGAAGGAACTGCCGATCCTGATCGGTATCGCCCTGGTGCTGGCGCTGCTGATCAAGACGTTCCTGGTGCAGGCGTTCTCCATCCCGTCGGACTCGATGCAGAACACCCTGCAGCGCGGCGACCGGGTGCTGGTGGACAAGCTGACCCCGTGGTTCGGCTCCGAGCCCGAACGCGGCGAGGTCGTCGTCTTCCACGACCCGGGCGGCTGGCTGGAGGGCGAGCCCACACCCGAGCCCAACGCGGTCCAGAAGTTCCTCAGCTTCATCGGCCTGATGCCGTCCGCCGAGGAGAAGGACCTGATCAAGCGCACCATCGCGATCGGCGGCGACACGATCGAGTGCAAGAAGGGCGGCCCGGTCAAGGTCAACGGCAAGGTGCTCGACGAGCCGTACATCTTCCCCGGTGACACCCCCTGCGACGACCAGCCCTTCGGCCCGCTGACGGTCCCGGACGGCAAGATCTGGGTCATGGGCGACCACCGCTCCAACTCCCGTGACTCCCGGTACCACACCGAGGACGTCAACGGCGGATTCGTCCCCGTCGACAAGGTCGTCGGGCGGGCCGTGGTCATCGCCTGGCCCCTGAACCGCTGGGCGACCCTGCCCGTTCCTTCGACGTACGACCAGCCCGGCATCGGGAACAAGGCCGCCGCGCTGGTGACCTCGTCGGCGCCGCTCGCCATGGGCGCGCTCGGAGCCGTACCACTGGTGCTGTGGCGCAGGCGTCGGCTGATCGCCCGCGACACCGCCCGGCAGACCACCGTCCGGGAGACGGCGGCGGCCGCGGGCAGGACTCCCGAGCTGCCATGACGGGCCCGCGAGGGCATACCGCCCGGTAGGGTGCCGTCCCGGGGCGCGGACGCGCGGGACCACCGCGCGTCCGGGAGACCTCCTGGAGCGGGGGAGCGCTGGGATGGGAACAGCAGGGACGGGCGACGAACGATCGAACGGCGGCCGCGGTCGCCTCGGCACGAGACTGTCGGGGCTGACCGTGGCCGTCGGCTGTGTGCTCTTCCTGGGGAGCTTCGTCTGGGGCGCCCTGGTGTACCGGCCCTATCTCGTCCCGACGGACTCGATGACCCCGTCCGTACGGGTGGGCGACCGGGTCCTCGCCGAACGGATCGACGGCGACGACGTACGCCGCGGCGACATCGTGGTCTTCCGGCTCGCCGCCTGGGGCGACACCCCCATTGTGAAACGGGTGGTCGGCGTCGGCGGCGACACGGTCGCCTGCTGCGGGGAGAACGGACGGCTGACGGTCAACGGCACCCCGGTCGACGAACCGTATCTGAGCACGAGCGGACAGGCCTCGCCCACGACCTTCAGCTCGACCGTCCCCGACGGCCAGCTCTTTCTGCTCGGCGACGAGCGGGACGGCTCCCTCGACTCCCGGAAGCACCTCCAGGACGCCGCCAACGGATCCGTACCGCGATCGGCCGTGGAAGCCCGGCTGGACGCCGTGGTGTGGCCGCTGAGCGGGGCCTTCCTGGAGCGCCCCGAAGGCTTCGCCGAGCTGCCGGGCGGGATCTCGGCGATGGGGCCGGTCAAGCCGATCCTGTGGAGCATGGCGGCCGGGGCGCTGCTGGTCTTCGGCGGCGGACTGTACGAGCCGGTACGGCGGGCGGTCGTCCGGCGGCGCGGACGGCGGGCGGAGGTGGCGACCGGTGCCGGGTGATCCGGACGGCCGGGGTGGTGGCGTAGGTGGCACGGGCGGCACGGGTGGCGTCGGTGGCACGGACGGTGCCGACGGCATGGATGACACCGGTGGCGCGGATGGTGCCGGTGGTGCCGGTGTCACGGGTGGCGCCCACGGTTTTGCCGGGGGCGCGCTGCGGAAGGTCGCCCGGGTCGTTCTGCTCGACCCCCGGGACCGCATCCTCCTCGTCCACGGTTGCCAGCCGGGGGACCCCGCCGACGACTGGTGGTTCACCCCCGGTGGCGGACTGGAGCGCGACGAGACCCGGGCGGAAGCCGCCCTGCGCGAGCTCGCCGAGGAGACCGGGATCACGGACGTCCGGCTCGGTCCCGTCGTCTGGCGGCGGCTCTGCTCCTTCCCCTTCGACGGACGCCGGTGGAATCAGGACGAGTGGTACTACCTGGCCCGTACCGAACAGACCGCGACCGGTCCGCGCGCCCTGACCGAGCTGGAACTGCGCAGCGTCACCGGCTTGAGATGGTGGACCTCCGCCGAACTGTCCGCGACGCGTGAGACGGTGTACCCGACCAGGCTCGCCGAGTTGCTGCGCACGCTGCTCGACGAGGGTCCCCCGCAGACGCCGATCGTCCTCGACCCCGAAATCGCCTAGGGGCGGGAGTGGCCGGCACACAATAGGGGGGACGCACGGCTGAAGGGGAACATGCCATGAGCGCCGAGGACCTCGAAAAGTACGAGACCGAGATGGAGCTGAAGCTCTACCGGGAGTACCGGGACGTCGTCGGACTGTTCAAATACGTGATCGAGACCGAGCGCCGCTTCTACCTCACCAACGACTACGAGATGCAGGTGCACTCGGTGCAGGGGGAAGTCTTCTTCGAGGTCTCCATGGCGGACGCCTGGGTGTGGGACATGTACCGCCCGGCCCGCTTCGTCAAACAGGTACGGGTCCTCACCTTCAAGGACGTGAACATCGAGGAGCTGAACAAGAGCGATCTCGAACTGCCCGGCAGCTGATCCGGGGCGCGGGCCGGGCCGCGTCGCCGCCGGCCGGTCCTCGTGGTCTTCGGCGATTCCCGCGGTGATTTCCGGATTCCCCGTGTTGGCCTGCGGGCTCACGACCTGCGGACGGGCGGCCCTCCTGCCCGTCGGCCGCCTCCATCGCTCGAACGGGTGATGGAGTTCTCCACAAGCGACCGGTTGTCCACCAAGATCCACAGAGGGGGAGCGGTCGCGTCACTCTCGGCACCAGGAGGTGGTGCCGAGATGAACGCGACCGAGGCACTGGGACACTACGGCGAAGAGCTCGCCGCACGACTGCTCACCGAGACCGGGATGACCGTCCTCGCCAGAAACTGGCGCTACGGGCGGGCCGGGGAGATCGACATCGTCGCCCGCGACGGGGACACCGTCGTGGTGTGCGAGGTCAAGACCCGCAGGGCCGGACCCTTCGAGCACCCCATGGCGGCGATCACGCCCGCCAAGGCCGCCCGGCTGCGGCACCTCGCCGAAGGCTGGCTGGAACGGCACGGCGGACCACCACCGGGCGGCGTCCGTATCGACCTCGTCGGCGTGCTGCTGCCCCGGCGCGGAGCACCCGTCGTGGAGCACGCCCGGGGGGTGGCCTGATGGGATTCGCCCGCACCTGCTCCGTCGCTCTCGTCGGTGTCGAAGGCGTCGTCGTGGAAGTCCAGGCCGACCTCGAACCCGGTCTCGCGGCCTTCGCCCTCGTCGGACTCCCCGACAAGAGCCTCACCGAGAGCCGCGACCGCGTCAGGGCCGCCGTCGTCAACTCGGGCGCCGAGTGGCCCCAGCGGAAGCTGACCGTCGGACTCAGCCCGGCGTCCGTGCCCAAGGGCGGCAGCGGATTCGACCTCGCCGTCGCCTGCGCCGTCCTCGGCGCGGCCGAACGCGTCGACCCCCAGGCCATCGCCGACCTCGTCCTCATCGGAGAACTCGGACTCGACGGCCGGGTCCGACCGGTCCGCGGAGTCCTCCCCGCCGTCCTCGCCGCCGCCGAAGCCGGCTACCGCCAGGTCATCGTCCCCGAACAGACCGCCGGGGAAGCGGCCCTCGTCCCCGGGGTGTCCGTCCTCGGCATCCGCAGCCTGCGACAACTGATCTCCGTACTGAACGACGAACCCGTCCCCGTGGAAGAGCCCGTCACCGACGGCCCCGACCCGATACTCGCCGGACTCATGGTCCCCGGCGCGGGCATCGGCACCGGATTCTCCTCCGGCCCCGCCGACCACCCCGACCTCGCCGATGTCGCGGGACAGCGCGCGGCCCGCACCGCCCTGGAGGTCTCCGCCGCGGGCGGACACCACCTCCTGCTCTCCGGACCGCCCGGCGCGGGGAAGACCATGCTCGCCGAACGCCTCACCGGCATCCTCCCGCCGCTCACCCGGCAGGAATCCCTGGAAGTCACCGCGGTCCACTCCGTCGCGGGGATCCTGCCGGCCGGCCAGCCACTCGTCCGCACCGCGCCCTACTGCGCCCCGCACCACTCGGCGACCATGCCCGCCCTCGTCGGCGGCGGCAACGGACTGCCCCGGCCCGGCGCCGTCTCCCTCGCCCACCGCGGCATCCTCTTCTTGGACGAAGCGCCCGAATTCCCGGTCAAAGTCCTCGACGCGCTTCGCCAGCCACTGGAATCCGGCTATATCGTCGTCGCCCGCAGCGGCGGAGTCGTCCGGCTCCCCGCCCGCTTCCTGATGATCCTCGCCGCCAACCCCTGCCCCTGCGGCCGACACAGCACCGACGGCACCGGCTGCGAATGCCCGCCGGCCATCATCCGCCGCTACCAGTCCCGGCTCTCGGGACCCCTCCTCGACCGGGTGGACCTCCGGGTCCGCGTCGAACCCGTCAACCGCGCCGACCTGATCGGACAAGGCGGCCGGGGCGAACCAAGCGCCACCGTCGCCGACCGCGTCCGGCAGGCCCGCGAACGCGCCGCCCACCGGCTCCGGGACACCCCCTGGACCATGAACAACGAAGTCCCCGGCCATGAACTGCGCACCCGCTGGCCCCTCGCCCCCGGCGCGCTGTCCGCACCCGAACGCGATCTGGAACGCGGCCTCCTCACCGCCCGCGGACTCGACCGCGTACTCCGCGTCGCCTGGACCGTCGCCGACCTCACCGGCCGGGACCGGCCACAGCCCGAGGACGTGGCCCTCGCCCTCGAACTGCGCACCGGAGTACCCCGCGGCGCCGCCCTCCCCACCGGAGGCGGCGCACCATGACCACAGAACCCCCGCCCGGCCAGGACCCGGAAGCCCCACCAGGCCGGGACCCGGAAGCCGCACACCGTCCCGTCCCGGAAACCGGTCGCCGGGACGAAGCGGAACGCCTCGCCCGCGCCGTACTCACCCGCGTCGTCGAACCCGGCGACCCCCTTGCCGGACGCTGGCTCGCCGACTACGGCGCCGTCGCACTCCTCCACCGGATCACCGCCCCCGACGACCCCGCCACCCGCGCCGAACCGCCCCTGCCCGGCGCCACACCCCGCAGACTCGTCGGCTACCGCGCCCGGGCCGCCACCGCGGACCCGCACCACGACCTGGCCGCCATCGCCGCCATCGGCGGCCGGTTCATCTGCCCCGGCGACCCCGAATGGCCCACCCAACTGGACGACCTCGGCCCCACCCGGCCCATCGGCCTCTGGGCCCGCGGAACACCCCACCTCAGAACCTGGGCCCTGCGCTCCGTCGCCCTCGTCGGCGCCCGGGCCTGCACCCCGTACGGCACCCATGTCGCCGGAACCCTCGCCGCCGAACTCGCCCACCGCGGCTGGGTCGTGATCTCCGGAGCCGCCTTCGGCATCGACGGCGCCGCCCACCGGGGCGCCCTCGCCGCCGGCGGCGCCACGGTCGCCGTACTGGCCTGCGGAGTGGACGTCGCCTACCCGCCCGGACACACCGAACTGATCCACCGCATCGCCGAACAAGGCCTCGTCGTCGCCGAACTGGCCCCCGGCGACCATCCGACCCGCAGCCGATTCGTCCTCAGGAACCGGGTCATCGCCGCCCTCACCCGCGGCACCGTCGTCATCGAGGCCGCGTACCGCAGCGGCTCACTCGTCACCGCCCGCCGCGCGCGGGAACTGGGACGCCACATCATGGGCGTCCCGGGCCCCACCACCAGCACCCTCTCGGCCGGAGTCCATGAACTGCTGCGCGGCGACGGCACGCTCGTCACCGACGCCGACGACATCGTCGAACTCGTCGGAACCATCGGCGAACTGGCCCCCGCCCGGCGCGGGCCCGTCCACCCGAGAGACCTGCTGACCCCCCGCAACACCCGCATCCTCGAAGCGCTCCCCGCCCGGGGCGCCGCCCGCCCGGCCGACCTGGCCCGCACGGCGGGGACCGGCACCGACGACACCCTCACCGGACTGTACGAACTCCACGCGCTGGGGTTCGTCGAACGCGGCGGGGAGGGCTGGCAATTGACCCGAGGGACGTCTCGCGAGTCGAACACGCGGCGAGGCGGTTCGTGATCCGGGGCATTCGGGTGAAAAGGTGATGGGAACGACCATTGCGGTGCCGTCCACCGCACCCGGGGACCGGCGTACGCCGTCGCAACGCCGGTACACCGGGCAGGGGGCGACTGATCCTCCGCGCGCGGTCGCCCACCCCGCCTTCGCCCACCGCGACCATTCAGTCACGCTACGCTCACCACCTCCGGACCTCCGGCTTCGGCATCCACTCCCCGACACCCCCCGTCACCACTCACCGGACCCCCCGCTCGCACCCCCCGCTCCCCCCTCTCCCCCGTACCGAGGCTCCCCTCAACAGCAGAACGGCTCAAGGCAACGCATGCCCCAGCACACCCCAGGGTCTGATCGCGCGCCAGTGCCCCCCGCTGCCCGTGGCACCGCACGACCCCCCGCCCCCTCATCGGTCGAGGAGTTGTGGCAGTCGTACAAGGCCACCGGGGACGAGCGGCTGCGCGAGCAACTGATCCTCCACTACTCGCCCCTGGTGAAATATGTGGCGGGCCGGGTCAGCGTCGGGCTGCCGTCCAATGTCGAACAGGCGGACTTCGTCTCCTCCGGGATCTTCGGACTCATCGACGCCATCGAGAAGTTCGACATCGAGCGGTCCATCAAGTTCGAGACCTACGCGATCACCCGCATCCGCGGCGCGATGATCGACGAACTCCGCGCCCTCGACTGGATCCCCCGCTCGGTCCGCCAGAAGGCCCGCGCCGTCGAACGCGCCTACGCCACCCTCGAAGCCCAACTGCGCCGCACCCCCACCGAGGGGGAAGTCGCCTCCGAGATGGGAGTCGGCATCGACGAACTCCACGCGGTTTTCAGCCAGTTGTCGCTGGCGAACGTCGTCGCCCTCGAAGAACTCCTGCACGTCGGCGGGGAGGGCGGCGACCGCCTCAGCCTGATGGACACCCTTGAGGACACCGCGGCCGACAACCCCGTCGAAGTCGCCGAGGACCGCGAACTGCGACGGCTGCTCGCCCGTGCCATCAACACCCTCCCCGACCGGGAGAAGACCGTCGTCACCCTCTACTACTACGAGGGCCTCACCCTCGCCGAGATCGGCCAGGTACTCGGCGTCACCGAGAGCAGAGTCAGTCAGATCCACACAAAATCCGTGCTCCAGCTCCGGGCCAAGCTCGCCGACGTAGGGCGCTGACCCCCTGAAACACCCCGCCCCCTTGCGCGGCATCCGTAAAGTGGGAACGTGCCCAGGATTCGAGCGGCCTCCGTGGCCGAGCACCGGACCATGCAGCGCGACGCCCTGCTCGACGCCGCGCGCTCCTTGCTGTCCGAAGGCGGCACGGAAGCGCTGACCTTCCCCGCCCTCGCCGAGCGCACCGGCCTCGCCCGGTCGTCCGTCTACGAGTACTTCCGCTCCCGCGCCGCCGTCGTCGAGGAACTGTGCGCCGTGGACTTCCCCGTCTGGGCGGCGGAAGTCGAGGCCGTCATGGAACTGGCCGACACCGCCGAAGGCAAGGTCGAGGCGTATGTGCGCCGCCAGCTCGACCTGGTCGGCGACCGCCGGCACCGGGCCGTCGTCGCCATCTCCGCCGGAGAGCTGGACGACCGCGCCCGGGAGAAGATCCGCGCCGCCCACGGCGGACTGATCGCCATGATCGTCGAAGCCCTCGCCGAACTCGGCCACGACCAGCCCCGGCTCGCCGCGATGCTGCTCCAGGGCGTGGTCGACGCCGCGGTACGCCGGATCGAACTCGGCGCCGCCGAGGACCCCGCGGTCATCGCGGACGCGGCGGTCTCCCTCGCCCTCAACGGCGTCCGCGCCTGACTCTCCGGGGGCCCTCCCCCCCCCCCCCCCACCCCCACCCCCCCCCCCCCCCCCCGTTACAGGCCCGGGCGCCGCAGGATCGTCCGGCGGGCGGGCCCCACGACGCGGGGGGGCCGGGGGGGGTCGGG